>JAPPAB010000101.1 GCA_026705765.1 Gemmatimonadota bacterium | reverse complement strand
ATTTGATATGGCGAACCCGACTACATCTCCACCTCTCGCAAACTCAATGCCATCGTACCACTCGATGTACAGCGCCTTCAAGAACAAAAAGCGTATGCGATCTACGGCGATGCGGGCATTGAGGCAAACTTCGTCGGCCCCGTCTATCCGATTCGCACCATGGAAGAAGGCGGCCTGGGTCGCGTGGGCAATATGGGCTTTACCGACTACCGCCCCGTCACAACGACCAGCGGCTGGACCTCTGTACCCTGGGAAGTGTGGATATACAAAGACCTCGGACAGGGTGCAGAATTTACATTTACCGATGAATTTCTGGGCGGAAACTTCGACTTTGCCCCCGTCCCGTCTCTAACCGAAGAAGACCTCGCCAATGCCGAATCCTCCGGACGATCGTACATGAGCGTGATTCAGCGCCTCAACGAATTTAACCCCGCCACCCTCGCCCAATCGCTCGCAGCAATAGAACCCGAATTGTACAGCATAGAAGCTCTTGACCCCCTCGACTTTTACTTCGACGCCCTCACCTTTCGGGGACCGAAAAACAAAACCGAATTACAGGTCATATTTGGCCTGCCTTTAGACAATGTGGCCCTGCTCACAGACCCGGACACCACAGTAGTCGTCGAACGCCGCACCGCGCTTATCTACCCCCGCGCCCTCAATTATCAAAACACCAAAAGCGCATTGGCCATCGACATCACCGATGATGTTCGGGACCGGGGTTTACAAGCCCTCAGCAGCGTGCGCCACATCGCCGAACCCGGCGAATACGAACTGGCTGTTGAAGCATGGCGTCAAAACACCAACCGCATTGGTGCCTATCGCCAGGGCGAACTTCGCTTACCCGCCTATCACGACAAAAGCCATCTGATGATCAGCGACATCCAGGTCGCCTCTCGCATCATCGAATCCGACCGCGCACCCGACACATCCTTTGTGCGCGGCGACCTCTACATTCAGCCGCAGCCCTCGGCAACCTTTGTCCCCGGCATGTCCATGTACGTTTACTTTGAAATCTACAACCTCAAACGCGACGAATTTGGACAGACGCGATACACCATCTCCTACGAAGTGCAAAAACGCCAGGAAACCGGTTTCGCACTCGTATCCCTCCTCGCCAAATTGGGCACAAAAAATACCGAGGCCGTTGGCCTCAGCTTTGATCAAGTCGGTACAAACCCCGACGAAAACACCTATCTCGAAATGCCCCTCACCAATCTCGCACCCGGACGCTACACCCTCAAACTCACAATCACAGACAAAAACGCCGACCAGATCACAAAAAAAGACGCTGTCTTTTTTCTTGCGGGCACCCGATAATCATCACCCCGTTCTAATCACATACGTCTCTGCCACCCGGTCGTGAATCCCCTGTCCGTCGGGATGGCGGCGTGCCATGTGAATCAACACCACCCAGACCACCGTACCGATCACCATCGCGGTCGAAGAAACCGCAGCCGATTGCGCCTCCACCTCAACCCCCTCTCCATCCGCGGGAAGCTGATACAACTCCTCTGGCGTCAACAGAGCCATCAGAATAAACAGCACAAAAACCGGCGCCCACTTCACCACTGCACGTCGAAACGTCTGCCCATAATTCAACCCACCACCCTGTGCATCAATCACGCGCAACCCCAACAACATCTTCCCCGGCGTCTGGCCCATAACCCCCACAAATACCGCGGAATACACCACAATAAAAATAAAATCCACCATCCAAACGCCCGCAGGCGACAGCAGCATATTGCGCAGAACCACCGTCAGCACCAGGTGCAAAATCAAAAAATCCAGCACCGTTGCCAACAGACGCCGTCCTATCCCGGCGATTTCGCTTTGCATCAACATATCTTCACCTTATTATTATGAATATAACTAAAAACTCAGGGGATAACATGGACCATATCTTTGACGCACAGGGCATACGACGTGCCGTTCTCGTTGGGATGGCACAACGCGGTATCTCCACGCGCAGCGCCAGAGAATCTCTCGAAGAACTCGCGCACCTGGCCACCACTGCCACCTTTGAGGTAATTGATCGCACATTGCAAAATCGCGACAAACCCGATCCAGCCACCTATATAGGTTCGGGCAAAATCGACGAACTTCGAGAAATGGCCCAAAAGAGCAATATCGACGCGATCATCTTTGACAATGACCTTTCGCCCTCGCAAATGCGCAACCTCGAAACCCATACTGGGGTGCGCATCCTCGACCGCAGCCTGCTCATTCTCGATATTTTTGCTTTACACGCACGCACACGCACCGCGCAAATTCAAGTGCAAATGGCCCACCTGCGTTATTTGCGCCCCCGCATTCGCCAGTTTAATCCCCACGCAGAACGTCGCGCAGGCCTCGGATCGGGTGAAACGCACACCGAAACCACCCGCAGGTGGATCGAACAACGCGGAAAGTCCCTCTACGACAGCCTCAAACGAGTGAGACGTCAAATGGACACAAGCCGCAAAGGGCGCAGCCATAGTTTTAACGTCGTGCTCGTTGGCTATACCAACGCGGGCAAATCCACGCTTATGCGCGGGATTTCAGGTGAAAATGTTCTGGTCGAAAACCAGCTTTTTGCCACTTTGACCAACACCACGCGCAGCGTCGATGTCCAAAGCCATCGCCCCATCTTGCTCACCGACACCGTCGGCTTTATCAACCGCTTACCGCACCACCTCTTTGCCTGCTTTCGCGCCACATTACAAGAAGCCGTACAGGCAGACCTGCTCCTTCACGTTGTCGATGCCAGCCATTCGCAATACAAAATGCAAATGATCACAGTCCGCGAAGTCCTCACAAAACTCAAAATTGATGACAAACCCGTCCTGACTGTCTATAACAAAATGGACCTCGCGAATTCTGAACGACAAAAAGAAATTGACAAACGCTGCGCAAAAAATCCCAATGCGCTTGCAATTTCTGCGCTCGACGTCGCCAATCTCGACGCGGTAAAAAATCGGATATGTGATTTCTTGGCTGCCGATGCAGTCACCCTAAAACTTCAGGTGCCACAAAGTGAAGGCAAACTCCTCTCGCAACTTTACACCCACAGCGAAATACAGACCCTGGATTATGAGGGCAACGACGTACACCTGCGCATTCGCCTCAATTCCAACCATGCCGAGCGCCTGCAACTGGACCGCTTCCTGTCTGCAAACCACACACAGGCAGATGCACTCGCTTAATCACTCCTCGCAATCAACGCTCTCGTCGTTGCAACGACAAGCCGCCTGGGCAATAAGCGCACAGTAAAAGCCAGTAGCTTACTCATCAACCCGTGAATAGCGACCCGCTTTCCCTTTTGCATAGCCCTGTACCCATACTTCGCCACATCGGCCCCCGTGGGCAATCCGCGCATATCGAACAAACGCGAACCCGTTGCACCTGCAGCGCGTTGAAAACCCGTCTCCGTCGCTCCTGGACACAGCGCAGTCACGCTCACACCAGTACCCTTTAACTCATTGGCAATCGCATCTGAAAACGACAACACATACGCCTTAGTCGCAAAATACACAGCCATCCTCGGGCCGGGTTGAAACGCCGCAGTCGAAGCCACATTCAAAATTCTCCCCCGCCCCCTCTCAATCAAACCCGGCAAAAACAACTTGGTCAAATGCGTCAGGGCGACAATATTCACCTGCAACATATCCGCTTCGACCGTCCAATCTGTCTCCGCATAAAAACCATAAACCCCAAATCCGGCATTATTCACCAGATAATCCACATCCCACCCTATTTCCCTGACCCGATCATAAACCTTCTTCGCATCGCCCTGCACCGACAAATCGGCCACAATCACCTCAGCTCTCACACCGTACTCCTCTCGCACTTCTCTCGCCAGATCGTGCAACTTATCCTCGGACCGCGCCGACAAAATCACATCAACCCCATCAGCCGCAAACACCCGCGCCAATTCCAAACCGATACCACTCGACGCACCCGTAATCAATGCTATTGCCATAAGACCTGCCTCCTTTTACCTCAATATGCAAAAAAAATCGCGCAACCGCATCCCTAATTATCTGCTTTACAGGTCCATCAATTATAACTATTCTTGTTTCCCATCCCACAATCACCGAGGCAACCATGAAACTATTGCAATTCGCACAACCCGAGCGAGGCTCTCGTCTGGGACTTGTCAAAGGCGACGAAGTCTTCGATCTTACGGCCTGTGCCCCCCACCCGGCCTCGCTTCACGACCTCTATTACCGCCACGGGGGCAACAAAAACAGTATTGCATCCACAGTAGAGGCAATCAATATCCACAATGCGCTGCGCCTCTCACTCCGCGACCTCCTCGACAACACGGACGACCCCGATCAACCGCATCTCATCAGCCCGGTAACCGCACCAACAGATGCACCGCACAAATTGCGTATCTGGCTGGCGGGCGTCACCCATGAAGACAGCGCGAAATTGCGCGAAATCGAAGCCAAACAAGCCACGGGTGACGCCGTCAACGTCTATGATCAAAAATACCGGGAATGTGCACAGGGCGGCACGCCCGAACTCTTTGCCAAAAACGACACCGCTGCCCTCGTCGGACACGGTGGCTCTATATCCCATCCCCACAACACCCAACGCCTCGTACCCGAAACAGAACTCGTAACCATCTATGGCCTCAATGCCACAGGCCAAATTGAGCGATTGGGCTACACCGGCGGTAACGACTACACCGACAACGGCATCGAAGCCGAAAACCCACTCAACTTACCCCAGGCCAAAAACTGGTCCCACGGCTGTGCCAGCCTCGGTCCCCTGATGGTCACCAACTCGGCTTATGACGACAGCAGCGTAGCCGTCTCTTGCGAAGTGATACGCAACAACACGCGCATTGCCTACAAAAAAGGGCATACCGGACAAAACCATCTCAACATGCCCGACGGACTCTTTCATCTCGAACGATCGCTCTTTTCCCGCTTACCCCTTGAACCCGACACCCTCCAAATCCTCTACTGGGGCACCCCCATAGTCTTTTCCGACGACGACCTCGAAAGCGGCTTGTGTGAAGGCGACCACGTGTGCATGACCTTTGAAGGCATTGGCCCCCTCGAAAATCCCATCACCGCTTTTCCGCAAACAAATCAACTGCAATGGCTGGACAATCACAGATGAAAAGGAGGCACTATGCACCGTTCATTACTCATCGCACTCATTCTCACACTCAGTTCCCTCATCTCTCTGATCGTCACCGCATCTTTCGCCCAAATACCCGACACCTACACCAACTTAAAAGTCCTGCCCAAAGACATCAAAAAAGCACAACTCATGCAATACATGAAAGACTTTAGCAAAGCCCTGGGCGTGCGCTGTCACGCTTGCCACAAAGGGGAAGAAGGCCAATCCCTATCCACTTATGACTTTGCCTCAGACGAAAACCCCCGCAAAGACATCGCGCGCCTCATGATTACCATGACGCAAAAAATCAATGGCGAAATCCTCAAAGACTTCAAAGAAGGACAATTCACCCAAATCACCTGCCAGACCTGCCATCGGGGACAACAAGTACCGGACGCCTGACATCATCTTCCCTCGAAAGATGCGAGATGCTCTGTTTTTTTATTATATTTTACCAACCAGTCAACTAATGACACTATTTTACTAATTAACAATATCTTATCCAGATCCCTTTCCTTAAAATCCAACATCCTCTCGCGCAAAAACACACTGTACATTTGACAAAATTCATTATCCCTCGTAAATTTCACCACAGAATTGATATTTGGATACGAGCGTATATTTCAAATACCTGTCATTGCACCACAGAACAAAGGGGTTTACCATGGCCGATTCTGTCGCACCAGGTACATTTCGCGATACCGATCCCATCGAAACCGAAGAATGGATCGAATCTCTGGCTTATGTTCTGCAAAACGGCGGTCCCGACCGCGTGCGCTATTTGCTCGACCGCCTCGAACAAGAAGCCCAAAAAAGTTTGGGCGTTGACATACCCTTTGCATCTCATACGCCTTATATCAACACCATCTCACGCGACAAACAACTGCCCTATCCGGGCGACCGCGAAATCGAGCGCCGCATCAAAAGTCTCGTGCGCTGGAATGCCATGGCCATGGTCACCCGTGCCAACAAAGAAGCCGATGGCATTGGCGGTCACATCTCCACCTTTGCATCGGCTGCCACGCTATACGAAGTGGGCCAAAATCACTTCTTCAAAGCGCCCGATGGCGATTTCTCCGGAGATCAGGTCTTCTTCCAGGGCCATGCCTCGCCCGGCATGTATGCCCGCGCCTTCCTCGAAGGTCGTCTGAGCACCGAACACCTCGAAAACTTCCGCCGCGAACTCCGCAATCCCGGCGGCCTGTCTTCCTATCCACACCCCTATCTCATGCCCGACTTCTGGCAATTTCCCACCGTCTCAATGGGACTTGGCCCCCTCGTGGGCATCTTCCAGGCCCGCTTCAACCGCTACCTCGAAGACCGCGGCCTCAAATCGACCCGCGATTCCAAAGTCTGGGTCTTCGTCGGCGACGGCGAAACAGACGAACCCGAAACCCTCGGCGCCATCAGCCTGGCAACCCGCGAACAACTCGACAACCTCATCTTTGTAATCAACTGCAACCTGCAACGCCTCGACGGTCCCGTGCGCGGCAATAGCAAAATCATCCAGGAACTCGAACAGGTCTTTCGCGGCGCTGGCTGGAATGTCATCAAAATTATATGGGGAGACGATTGGGACGCACTTCTGGAAAAAGACACCCAGGGTCTGCTTCAGCAGCGCATGGAAGAAGTCGTCGATGGTCAATACCAGAAATACACCGTCGAATCCGGCGAATACATCCGCCGCGACTTTTTTGGTACCCATCCCGACCTGCTCAAAATGGTCGATCACCTCTCGGACGAACAACTCCAAAAATTGCGTCGCGGCGGTCACGATCCCGAAAAAGTGTACGCCGCCTTCAAAGCCGCCGTGGAACACAAGGGTGCACCAACTGTTATCCTGGCCAAAACCATCAAAGGCTACGGCCTGGGCGAAGCTGGCGAAGGCCGCAACATGACCCACCAGCAAAAAAAGCTCGAAGAAGACGAGATGCGAGAATTCAAACGCCGATTTGACATCCCCATCTCCGACAGCGAAGTGGGCAAAGCACCCTTTTATCGCCCCCCCGACGACAGCCCTGAAATGCAGTACTTACAACAACGCCGCCGCGAACTCGGCGGATATTTACCCGCCCGAAGTGTACGTGCCGAACCTATTCAAGCACCCTCGCGCGAGGTATTCGACGAAGCTTTCAAAGGTACAGGCGATCGCCAGGCCTCTACGACCATGGCCTTTGCGCGCCTGTTTGCCAAACTCGCCCGCGACAAAGACATCGGCAAACTGCTCGTCCCCATCATCCCCGACGAAGCCCGCACCTTTGGTATGGATTCCCTGTTTCGGCAACTCGGCATCTACTCGCACATGGGGCAGATATACGAACCCGTTGACGCGGGCAACATCAGCTACTACCGAGAAGCCCAGGACGGCCAAATTCTCGAAGAAGGCATCAACGAAGCCGGTGCCATGTCCTCATTCATCTGCGCTGGCACAGCTTATGCCACACACGGCGTCAACACCATCCCATTCTACATCTACTATTCCATGTTCGGCTTTCAACGCGTGGGCGATCTCATGTGGCTGGCCGGCGATATCCGCTGCAAGGGCTTTCTCTTAGGCGGAACAGCCGGGCGCACCACGCTCAACGGCGAAGGTCTCCAGCACGAAGATGGGCACAGCCACATTCTCGCCTCATCCGTTCCCAACTGTATTGCCTACGATCCAGCCTATGCCTACGAAATTGCCATCATCATCCAGGACGGCATCCGACGCATGTACCAGGAACAGGAAGATGTTTATTACTACATGACCCTGGGCAATGAAAACTACGAACACCCCCCCATGCCCAAAGGCGTTGAAGAAGGCATTGTCAAAGGCATTTATCCGCTCAAAAAGCACAGAATGCAACAGGGCCAGCACAAAGTTCAGCTCTTTGGCAGTGCATCCATCCTCCGCGAAACCCTGCGCGCGCAAGAAATTCTCGCAGCCGAATACAATATTTCTGCCGACGTGTGGAGCGTCACCTCATACAAAGAATTGCGGCGAGACGCGCTCGAGACAGAGCGGTGGAACATGCTACACCCAACACGACGCCAAAAAAAGCCGTATATCGTCAAAGTACTCGAAAAAACCGATGGCCCGATCGTCGCCGCATCCGATTACATGAAAGCCCTGCCCGAAATGATCCGCCCCTGGGTGCCCGAAGACCTGATGGTCCTCGGCACAGATGGATTTGGGCGCAGCGACACACGCCAGGCTCTGCGTCGGCATTTTGAAGTTGACGCCGAATGCATCGCTGTGGCCGCGCTTCACGTCCTGGCAAAACAGGGCAAAATCAAACGCGAACAGGTCGCCACAGCCATCGACGAACTCGGAATAGACCCCGAGAAAATCGATCCGGTATCGGCAGGCCCGGTCACGACGTACTATTAACTCAATCCGCGATTAAGGAGGTCTTGTGGCAACCGAATTTAAACTTCCCGATCTCGGCGAAGGTGTAGAAGCCGGCGATGTTGTCAGCGTACTCGTTGCCGAAGGCGACACCATTGAAGTCGATCAGAGCGTAGTCGAGCTCGAAACCGACAAAGCCCTCGTTGAAGTACCCAGCAGTATTGCTGGCACCATCACAAAAATACACATCAGTGCTGGAGACCGCGTGCCCGTAGGCAGCTTATTGATCTCCGTTGAAGAAGGTGAACAACAAGCAGTCCCCGAGCCAGAAGTCGAAGCACCAGTTCCTGCACCAGAAGAAGAACCCGAACCCACCGCCAGAGCACCCGAACCAACACCTTCCGCACCCAGGCCACCTGCACCCACATCAAACGGCGACCCCATTCCCGCAGCCCCATCCACGCGGCGGCTCGCGCGAGAGCTCGGCGTAGATCTCACCCAGGTCGCTGGCTCAGGTCCCGGTGGACGCATATCACAAGACGATATCAAAGCCGCTGTGCGCGACCGGCAAACGGGAAGTTCTGTGTCTGTTGCGCCCTCCGAATTGCCCGACTTCTCGAGATGGGGCAACATCGAACGCCAACCCCTCAGCAAAGTTCGGCAGATTATCGCAAAAAATATGAGCCAGGCCTGGCAACAGGTGGCTCATGTCACACAATTTGATCGCGCAGACGTCACGGACCTCGAAGCATTTCGGCAGCGCAACAAAGAAAAAACCGAAGCACTGGGGGCCAAACTGACGCCAACTGTCCTCGCGCTAAAAGCAATCATCACCGCGCTAAAGACCTTTCCGCAATTCAACGCCAGCCTCGATGCGGGGACCAATGAAATTATACTCAAACACTACTATAACCTCGGCATCGCCGTTGACACCGAACGCGGCTTGCTCGTTCCCGTCATCAAAGACGTCGATCGCAAAGACATCCTGGAACTGGCTCTCGAACTCGGCGACATCAGCAACCGCGCGCGCACCGGCAAAATTGGCCTCGACGAATTGCAAGGCGGCACATTCACCGTCACCAACCTCGGCAGCCTGGGCGTGGGCGAATTTACCCCCATCGTCAATCACCCCGAAGTTGCAATATTGGGATTTGGACGCGCAAGAGAAGAAGCCACCGTGCGCGAAGGCCGCATTGAACCCCGCCTCATCATGCCTTTGGCGCTATCTTATGATCACCGCGTTATTGACGGCGCCGATGGTGCGCGATTCATGCGAAAAATCGTCGATGCGCTCGAAAACCCGGAACTCATGCTCATGGGCGGATAAACTGGAGAAATCACATGGCCGAAACGCACAAAACCGATCTCCTCGTAATCGGCGGCGGTCCCGGCGGATATACAGCGGCCTTTCGCGCTGCTGATCTGGGCCTGCAAGTCACCCTCGTCAATGCCGACGACAACCTCGGTGGCACCTGTTTATTGCGCGGATGCATCCCATCCAAAGCCCTGCTCCACGTTGCCGAACTCATCACCGAAGCCAGTGAAGCCAGAACATATGGCCTCACCTTTGGCGCCCCCAAAATCGATCTGGACGCCCTGCGAGGCTGGAAAGACAACATCATCACCCGCCTCTCGACTGGCCTGTCTGGCCTGGTGCGCCAGCGCAAAGTCACCCATCTGACGGGCTACGCGCAATTTGAGAATTCTCAAAGCGCGTCCATCACAGGTGATGGGGATATCGACCGCGTCGAATTTGAACACGCCATCATCGCCACGGGCTCACGCCCTATTATCCTCCCAATTTTTGCGCTCGACACACCGCGCATCCTGGACTCGACAACAGCACTCGATCTCGACGAAATACCCAAAAGCCTTCTCGTCGTTGGCGGAGGCATCATCGGCCTCGAACTCGGCAGTGTCTATGCCGCATTGGGAAGTGCCGTCACAGTCGTCGAAATGACCGACACCCTCTTGCCCGGCACCGACCCCGACCTCGTCAAACCCCTCGAAACCCGATTGCGTCAGGCATTCAGCGCCATACACACCAGCACGCGCGTCACGCATATCGAAGAAGTCAATACCGGTATTGAAGTACACTGGGAAGGCGAAGAATCGAAAACATCTGAAATATTCGACCGCGTACTCCTCTGCATTGGCCGACGCCCAAATACAGATAATATCGGCCTTGAAAACACGGACATTGTACCCAACGATCAGGGATTCATCGAAGTCGATTCACAAATGCGTACAAACGACCCTCGCCTCTTTGCAATCGGCGACGCCGTTCCGGGCCCCGGCCTCGCTCACAAAGCCGCACACGAAGGCAAAATCGCCGCCGAAGTTCTCGCCAGCGAACCCGCGTCTTTTGACGCACTCATACCCTCTGTCGTGTACACCGATCCCGAAATTGCATGGGTGGGCCTGACCGAAACCGACGCTCTCAAACAAGACCGAAAAGTCGCTATCGTGCGCTTCCCCTGGGCCGCCTCTGGCAAAGCGCATGCCATTGGACGCATCGAAGGCCAGACCAAGCTCATTGTCGATCCCTATACCCAGCGCGTACTCGGCATGGGCATCGTGGGACCCCATGCGGGCGACCTCATCGCCGAAGGCGTACTCGCCATTGAAATGGCTGCCGTTGCCGAAGACATTGCCCACACCATTCACCCGCACCCCTCGCTTGCCGAATCCATCGGCATCGCCTCAGAAATCCACCTCGGCTCCGCGACCGACGTGTACATGCCCAAAAAATAGCTTCACACACTCAAATCCCCATACTGCGCCTGCAACCTCCTCAACTCGGTCTTCAACTCCCCCACCAGATCTGCATACGCGGCGTCATCGTACACATTTAGCAATTCATTGGGATCCTCTTGCAAATCGAACAACTCCCAGTAATCGCCCTCGGCATAATATTCAATCAACTTGTAGCGGTCCGTACGCACGCCGCGATGCGGGCCAATGCGGTGTGGTGTAAAATACTGGAATGACGGCTCTGACATCGCCTCTGCCCCCTTGCCGTGCAGCACCCACGAATCTTCAAAATAGGCGTAATAAACAGACCTGCGCCAATCATCGGGTTCTGTCCCCTGGAGCAACGGACGCAAACTCTCGCCCTGCACACCTTCGGGAATATCGACACCCGCAAAATCCAGAATCGTCGGCGCAAAATCCACATTCATCACCAGCGCATCGGTCACATTCCCGCTTATACCTCCATTTGGATAACGCACCACCAGCGGAATGCGAATCGACGGCTCGTACATAAACCGCTTGTCGTACCACCCGTAATCGCCCAAAAAATACCCGTGATCCGACGTGTAAATCACCAGCGTATCGTCAGCCCAACCCATCTCATCCAGATAATCCAGCACCCGCCCCAGATTTTCATCCACACCGTAAATCGTGCGATACCGATCCTTCATAAAACGCTGGTAAATCCAATCCTTCTTTTCCCCTTCACTCAAACCCTCGGGTATATCGTCGTAATCGGGCGCCAGACTAATATCAAACTTCATATCTTCTGCCAGAGCCGCAATCTTCCGCGTAGCAAAATCATCGCCATAAGTCTCTGGCTGGGGAATCTCAACATCATCAAAAAGATGCGCGTGTCGGGGTGCTGGCGTAAACGGACGATGCGGCGCCTTAAACTGATACACCAGACAGAAAGGCTGTCCTCCATCCAGCCCCCTCAAAAATTCAAGCGCCATATCCGTCGTTATATCCGTAGCATACCCCTCCTTCTGCACCTCCTTCCCATTATCGATATACGTCGGATCAAAATACACGCCCTGCCCGGGATGAATACACCACGTATCAAAACCCCGCGGATCCTGCCGGATATGATACTTGCCAAACAACGCGGTCTTGTATCCCGCATCGCGAAGCAACTCGGGAAACGTCGGCACATTCGGATCCAGAAACTCAATCGCATCGGCCCTCTCAGAATTTCCCCGAATACCGTGGACATGTGAAAAACATCCCGTCAGCACCGTGCCCCGCGCAGGCGCGCACAATGCGTTAGTAGAAAAACAATTGTTAAACCGCGTACCCTCATTCCCAATGCGATCCAGATTGGGCGTATGCAAAATCGGATTGCCATAACTGCTCATCTCGCGCGGCGTGTGGTCATCGGTCATCACAAACAAAATATTCGGTCGCTTCATCTTCGCTCCTTCACAAGTTATCAACAAAAGACTTCAACTCTCGATAATACCGCAATTTCTCAACCCTCGGCATAGGCAGCGCACCACTCGTTGACGGTGCGAGAAACAGCTTCGCGCCTTCCAGCATCTCATCTTGCAAACCGTAATCGCGCTTCCCGCCCATCACTTTGGCATATCCGCTCTTCCCATTAAAACAAATCACCCGGGGTCGATACCTCCGCATCTTTTCTCGCAACAATTCAAAACCCGACACATAATCGCCATCCGTCAAATCTCCAATTCCCCGCGTCGCGCGCCCCTTCACAATATCTGTCAGCCCGATATTATAATCCAAAATAGTCGCATCTTCTCGCGGCTCCAACAATCGATCCGTCAGCCCAGCCTCGTACAAAAACGGCCAGAACTGATTGCCGCGCCCCGCGTAATAATGACCAATTTCTGCGGACCTTAAGCTCGGATTAAACCCCACAAACACCAGATTCAGCCCCACGCGCAAATAATCCCGCAACACATAATCAGCCATATGCCACACCCTTGTTGACACATCTCCCACAAATCGGTTAAATTACAACCTTGGAAAAATAAGACAAAGTTCATCTACGAAAGGAAATCTTCAATGGCAAAACTGAATAAGTACAGCTCACAGATCACCCAGAGAAAATCCCAGGGTGGATCTCAGGCCATGCTCTATGCCACGGGACTCACGCGCGCCGACATGGACAAAGCACAGGTCGGCATCGCCTCGGTCTGGTACGAAGGCAACCCGTGCAACATGCACCTCAACGACCTCGCCGCCGAAGCCAAAAAAGGCGTCACCGAAGCCGGATGCGTTGGCATGCGCTTCAACACCATCGGCGTATCCGACGGCATATCCATGGGCACAGACGGCATGTCCTTCTCCCTTCAATCCCGCGACCTCATAGCCGACTCCATCGAAACCCTCATGGGCGCGCAGTGGTACGATGGCCTGATCGCACTGCCCGGCTGCGACAAAAACATGCCCGGCGTGGTCATGGCAATGGGCCGCCTCAACCGCCCTGCCCTGATGATCTACGGCGGCACCATAAAACCAGGTTGCGCCACCATTCGAGGTGAAGAACGCAAACTCGACATCATCTCCGCCTTTCAAAGCTACGGCGAATTTCTCACAGACTCGCTCAGCGATGCCGAACGTCAGGAAATCGTCGAACACGCCTGCCCCGGTGCCGGTGCTTGCGGCGGCATGTACACCGCCAATACCATGGCCAGCGCCATCGAATGCATGGGCCTCTCCCTGCCCTATTCCTCCTGCACACCCGCCGAAGACCCCGACAAACACGCCGAATGTATCCACGCCGGTCACGCTGTTCGCGCCCTGCTCGAAGCCGACCTCAAACCGCGCGACATCGTCACCAAACAATCCTTTCTCAACGCCATCCGCCTCGCCGTCGTCACGGGCGGATCCACCAATATCGTGCTCCATCTACTCGCCATTGCCAGAGCTTATGACATAGACCTCAACATCGACGAATTTCAACACATATCCAACGAAACGCCCCTCCTGTGTGACCTCAAACCCTCTGGGCGCTACGTCATGGAAGAGCTTCACGACATCGGCGGAACACCCACAATGATGAAACTCCTCCTCGACGCCGACCTCATCGACGGCGACCAGATGACAGTAACGGGCAAAACCATTGCCGAAAATCTCGCCGACATAAAAGCCCTTCCTCCTTATGGCACGGGTGAAGGACAGCAAGACATCGTAAGCCCCTTTAATGACCCCATCAAGCCAACGGGACATCTGCAAATTTTACGAGGGAATCTGGCACCGGAAGGTTCAGTCGGAAAAATCACGGGCAAAGAAGGCGAGGTATTCAAAGGCGCGGCCAATGTATTCGACTGCGAAGAAGACATGCTCGCCGCCCTCGAACAGGGCAAAATCGAAAAAGGCAATGTCATCATCATCCGCTACGAAGGACCCAAAGGCGGACCCGGCATGCCGGAAATGCTCACCCCCACATCTGCATTGGCTGGCGCAGGGCTGGTACAGGATGTCGCGCTGATTACCGATGGGCGTTTTTCGGGTGGATCGCACGGCTTTCTCATCGGACATGTCGTTCCCGAAGCCATCGAAGGCGGACCCATCGCCCTCGTCCAAACCGGCGACGAGGTCACCATCGACAGCCAAAAAGGCGAGATCAACATGGACGTCTCTGTCGAAGAACTCGAAAAACGCCGTGCAGCCTGGACCCAACCGCCGTACAAAGCCAACCGCGGCACCCTTTACAAATACATCAAAAACGTAAAAACGGCTTCGGAGGGATGCGTCACAGACGAGTAATCAAACACCATTTTCCACAAGCTCTTTGAGAGGCACATCTTGCGCTTGCGGAATATAAAAACTGAGCGGATCGGAGACCACACCTAAGAGTTGTTTTTGAACGGGATTTGCGCGAACAACGAGTTCATCGGGCATATTGATGTAATCCATAGGCTTGACCCAGCGATACGCATAGCCCATAAAAACGGTCTTGCGCGGAAAACCCGACCAATTTCTGCCAATACCGTGATACGTGCGCTGTTCAAAAATAAATGCCGAACCCGCCTTGACATTCATATTGATCGCCCCTCTCGGATGACCCGTTGCCGGATCAATCGCAGGCCTACCAAATAGCCGATTGCTCCCGGGCACGAGTTGCGTCGCCCCCGAGGCGGGATCTGTCTGATCGCTGATGGCGTAGGCAATTTTGAGCAGAATGCGCGGATGGGGTTCGGTCATCTCCCTGGAAGACGAACCGCCATCGCGGTGATACCCACCCTTGCGCTTTTCCTCTTCCGGAGGCTCTGGACCAGACGGCAAAACAATGAGGTGCGAGGTAATCATCTGGATATTCCAGTTGAGAATCTGCCACGCCAGAGGCGCCGTGGTCGGCCAATCGAGCAACTGAAGAAAAGCATCGTGATGCACAATGCAGTTCCGCAAGTTGAGCTTGCCCGCTTTCTCCAGGCGACCATCCGCCTTTTCCCGGTCGTAAATTTCATCAGTCGCCGCATTGAGTTCGGCGACAACATCGGGCGGCAGCGCGTCTTCGATCAAGAGATACCCATTATCCTCAAAAAACTGCCGCTGTTCATCTGTGAGAACAGCCCAATCGGATTGAACGGTCATAGTGGTCGTCTCCTTAAAAATTACAGGTCAAAAATCAGCGTCGTAAGATCAAACTGCGAATAGACGAATAGACGAACCCCACTCAACCACCCAGAGTTATTACAAGCTCCGTCACAGATTCGTTGATTCGTTGATTCGTAAATTTACGACCAGAAAACACGCGAGGCAAGCCATACTTGCTATCTATGTTGAATCATCCTGCGTATGCCATTTGCCACAACATCGACAGCTACTTGCACATCCCCTTCAAAAGGCACAATCAAATCCGCGTACGCCCTTGTCGGCTCCGTATAGACGCGATAATTGGGCACGACATCCCGGCGATACCATGCCACCGCATCTTCCAGCGACATCCCACTCGACGTATTCCGCAACATACGCCTGAGCACCCGCTCGTGTGTATCCACATCCAAAAACAGCTTGATATCCAGCAAAGACCTCAGCGCCTCCTGCGAAAAAATCAAGTGCCCCTCCACAATAATTAGTCTCTCAGGCACGACCTTTTGAGGATCATCGCCCCGCCGAAAAGCGCGTGTACCGGGCGGTGGCATTTCAATCGCCTGTCCCTCGCGCAAACATCTGACATGCGCGATCAAAGGCTCCCACAGCACAGCCCGCGGATGGTTTGCCGTCCGCTGAATCTCGCGCTCGTCTTCTGGCAGCGCTGACCAGTCGCGAAAATAGCTATCCTGATTGAGCACGACAGGGCCAAAATCAGTGAGCCTATCAGATAGTATATCCGTAAAAGTCGTCTTGCCCGCGGCAGATCCCCCCGAAACACCGATCACGATGAGTCTGACGTCATTTTTCTCATTCATTCCATAGCCCTATTGCAAAAAATATACATATGGCGTATTATAGTTTTACAGAACACACCTGACAAGGAAATCCAATAGGGACGCGGCACCAATGCCCTGTCCCAGATCGAGCAGCCTGTGGGTTTGCTGGTGGAGATAAAGGAAAGGATATTGCCTTGTAAGTGGAAATACTGTTAATTAAAGCATGGATTAGATTTCTTCCACACTGTGTAAGAAATTTAAGATAAAAACGAAAAAAGAAAACTTACCGCGCACCTAATCTGGATTGTCCTCACCTACAGATTCGATACTAACTCTATAAAGAACGGAAACAAGATGAACGAAATTGAAACGAAGGTTCACCAACACGACGTTAAGTATGCACGTTTGGAAGCTCTAATTGAGCAGATTGACCGCCATTTGACCCACCTCGAAACTGGGCAAAGAGAGCTTCAAGCAGGCCAACGGTGGATTATGGGTCTGATGTTCACCTCCTGGATGACGATTATCGGGTTGATTCTTTTTAAACTCGGTTCCTAACCCCACACAGACTGACACAGTGGCTTTTGTCAAGGGGCAAAAGTGCGAGAATGAACTGACCATGTGACAAGTTTGTGGTTTGCTTTCTGAGAATAAGTGCCGAGAGCCTCTTAAAACACAGGCTTTCGGCATTATTATATATAAAATCCGGGAATTGATCCCATCTACGACATATCGCAACTTGCGCGACATCTGAACATCGAAGAAAAGCGAGAACATCCCTTTAACAATTTTGTGCTCAATTTCCTGGGTATGGCTATCGAAGCCTATCGACGTGACGAAATCACGTACAGAAAATTAGTCAACCTCGCCGAACAAGTGAAATTTGATTCAGATGTCATAGATGAGGTACTATCCCACCTGGGAGTCGAAGACGATATTGAACATGGGGGCTATCTCCCGGATTGATACTGACTTACACATGCCATAAAAAACAAAAGGTCGTGGGGAATAAATTCCCACGACCTTTCTCTTATCAAAAAAACACTATTATTTTCTGGTGACCCCGAGGGGAGTCGAACCCCCGTCTCCAGAGTGAGAGTCTGGTGTCCTAGGCCACTGAACGACGGGGTCACTCACAAAATGATGGCGACAACCTAATAAAATTCGATACTTTTGTCAAGCCCCCCTACTCCGCAAGCGCCTTGTAAACCAGAGGCTGGAAAGGCCGCGTAATATTGCCCGATCCGCGCAACTGGGTCCACACCATAGAAATCATCTCATTTTGCGGATCAATCCAAAAATGCGTCTTGGCAATACCCGACCAGTAATACGTCCCATTCCTGTCCTCCCACGCCGTCTCCGTCTCATCTACAATCACAGAAAAACCGTACCCAAAACCATCGCTCTTGCGCCGGCGATGTCGGTAACGTGCCGTCTCCGGCAAATGATTAGCCGTCATAAGCTGGATCGTCTCCGGCTTCAAAATACGCGTACCGTACAACGCACCTCCATTGAGCAACATCTGGGAAAAACGGAGATAATCCCGAGCCGTACTCACCAACCCGCCGCCACCGGACTCCCGTGCATCGCGCCGCATATTGCTCTGACGGTTGCGCGCTCTGAACTTGCCCTCATCGTCCTTTCCATACAGCGTAGCCATGCGACCGCGCTTCTCCTCCGGCACGTAAAAACTCGTATCGACCATCTCTAAAGGCACAAAAATGCGCTCTGAGAAAAACGCGCCCAAAGACATACCTGAAGCAACCTCAACCACGCGACCGAGGATATCCGTCGCCACGCTGTAGAGCCACCGGGTACCGGGTTGAAAACGCAGGGGAAGCTGAGCCACCTTCTGGGCATATTCGACATTTGATGTAATCGAATACAGATTCGCAATCCGATAAAGCGTATCCACGGATGTCTGTCCAAAAATGCCATACGTCAAACCAGACGTATGCGTGAGCAAATCCGCAATCCTTATCTCGCGCTCGAGCGGCACCAGAACGGGATTCTCGGTCCCGCCACCCGTATAGACCTTTGTATTGGCAAACTCGGGAATAAACTTAGACACCGGATCGTCCATCTTCAGCTTGCCCGCTTCGTAAAGCATCATAATCGCAACACTGGTAATCGGTTTGGTCATAGAATAAATGCGAAAAAGCGTATCCTCCGTCATCGGCTTATTCAATTCCCGATCGCGCAAACCCGCAGTCTCAAAATGCACAATCTTGCCCTTTCGGGCAATTAGCGTCAAAACACCGGCAAACTTCCCAGAATCCACGAGCGCTTGCATTGCGGGCTGAATCTTCGCAAGACGCTCTGCAGAAAACCCCAACTCTACGGGATCTCCCTGGGGAATTTCAGCAGCAAAAATCGGGTGTAAGGACAGAAAAACAGCCAGCAGAGCAAACAGGCTATGTTTTAGAAACCGCGTCATATAAATACTCTCCATTTTGTACATAAAAAAGGGTTACACCGTTGCGATGCAACCCTTTCTCTCGATCTGGTGCGGACGCCAGGATTCGAACCCGGAACCGTCTGATCCGTAGTCAGGTGCTCTATCCAGTTGAGCTACGTCCGCTAAAATCAGGTACTTAGTATATTTGCGATACATCATAACGCTGTAAGGCAGAAAAAGGTATCAAAACTGCCAAATACTGTCAAGCGGAAACGGGTTATTATATCGGATAGCGAGTGGCAATAGTTTTGGGTTGCCCCAAACGGCAGAATGTATAATCATAGGGAAAGATGAGGACAATAACTTACAACGCCTATCTTAGCGCGGGCGGGCACAGGGACATTACATAAACGAGGAACCACTCATGAACCTTGAAACGCAACTAATCCACGCAGGTGAAGAAGAAAAAAAATACGAAGGCGCGGTCGCGCTACCCGTATTTCAGAGCGCCACATTTTCATACAGCAGTGAAGACAGTTATCACGACATAAAATATCTTCGCCTGAACAACACCCCCAATCACACCGTAGTTCATGAAAAATTGGCACAAATTGCGGGCGGAGAAGCCGCCGTAGTCACTGCATCGGGCATGGCAGCAATAACCACCGCCCTATTGACCGTATTAAAAAAAGGCGACCACCTCCTCGCACAAAATTGTCTCTACGGCGGAACGCGCGGCTTTTTGGCACGCGACATCGCCGACTTTGGAATTGACGTGGATTTCGTATCCGGAAACGCACCACATGAATGGGAAAAACTGATACGCCCTGAAACCCGCGCCATCTATGTCGAAACCATGAGCAACCCCCTGCTGGAAGTCGCCGACCTCCCATCCGTCGTCGCCTTTGCCCAAGCCCACAACCTCATCTCCATGATCGACAACACCTTTGCCTCTCCAGTGAACTTCTGCCCTCTACAAATCGGCTTTGACCTCTCCCTGCACAGCTGCACAAAATACCTGAACGGACATTCGGATATCGTAGCTGGCTGCGCAATTGGATCGCACGATCTAATCACCCGCATTGTGCATCGACTGAACATCATGGGCGGCTGCCTGGACCCACACGCCTGCTCTCTCTTATTGCGCGGCATGAAAACACTCGTCCTGCGCGTGGAAAAACAAAACGAAAACGCACTCGCACTCGCTTCTTTCCTGGAAAATCACCCCGCAGTAGAACGCGTAAATTACCCTGGCTCACCCAGCCATCCACAATACAACTGTGCAAAAAAGCTATTTAAAGGATGCGGCGGCGTATTGAGCTTTGAAATAGCTGGCGACAGCCACGTAGCCGACGCAGTAATATCGAAACTACAATTGCCAATCTCCGCACCCAGCCTGGGCGGCATCGAAACACTCATCACCCGCCCTGTACAAACATCGCACTCCGGACTCACCGAAGAAGAACGCCGCGACGCGGGAATCTCCGAGCGACTGATCCGAGTAGCAGTTGGCATCGAATCCGCAGAGGACTTATGCGCGGACTTTGAGCAGGCTCTGAGAGGCGTATAGCTAAGGAGAAACCATATGCCCGATAAAATCAAAATTGGAATGCTGAAAGCCATGCCCGAAAAATGGAATGTCGAGAACAATTGGGCAATATTTGAAAAACAATTTGAAACACAGGGAAAAGATACAGACGTATTCATAACCCCGGAATGCTTCCTGGACGGATATGCAGTAACCGAAAAAAATTGGACCGCTGAGCGCTTTGCCGAAGTCGCTCAGGACGTCGAGCAAAGCGCGTACATCCAACAGGTATGCAAAATGGCACGCGCATCGCGCACCCACATCGTTTTTGGATACACTGAAAAACGCGCGGGATATTTTTACAATGCCGCTATATTAGTGAACCGCGCGGGAAAAATTGTCGGCACATATTACAAAACGCATCTACAATCGCACGATCACCGTTTTGTGCGCGGCGATGACCTGCCCGTATTCGACCTCGACATTGGCACCGTGGGCATAGTCATTTGCGCGGACCGCCGATGGCCCGAATCGATTCGCACATTGCGGCTCAAAGGCGCAAAAATCTGTCTCATGCCAACCTATGGCATGTGGCATGAAGAAAATGAATGGTGGATGCGCACGCGATCCTATGAAAATCAGATGTTTGTGTGCTTCACGCATCCCAATGTCGCCCTGATCACAGACCCACACGGCAAAGTCGCGGCAAAATTGCAATCCAACGTACCCGACGT
This sequence comes from Gemmatimonadota bacterium, assembly GCA_026705765.1. Taxonomy (NCBI): domain Bacteria; kingdom Pseudomonadati; phylum Gemmatimonadota; species Gemmatimonadota bacterium. Next base: position 34,340 of record JAPPAB010000101.1, on the reverse strand, counting down.
GTTAATCCACAAGGTCGATCTCAAAGACGCATCGGATGAAAACCATCTGAGCGACCGGCGCCCCGAACTCTACAGGGTAATGGGAAAAGTTGACCACTGGTCGCAGCAGCCCGAATTTTCATCGCCCACCTACGGAGGGAAATAACCCATGTATCGCATTGGACTCATTGGCAATCGGGCGCACCAGAACAGTTACGGCCCGATCTGGCATGAACGAGAAGATTGCAAAATCGTCGCAGCGGCAGAGCACCACGAAGGCAAAGGCAAGGCCCTATCTCAACTCTACGGCCTTGAGGTCTCACAAGACTACGACGCAGTCCTGGAAGACCCAAACGTGGATATCGTCTCCATCTGCACGGACTTTTATCTCAAACGCACCCTGATCAAAAAAGCACTCGACTGTGGCAAACACGTACTGGTCGATAAAGCCATCGCGCGAACCGTTGTCGAAGCCAGAGAATTGGTCGATACTGTCGCCGGCGCATCAAATAAAGTCCTGTTAACCTATCCCACGCGATTTTCGCCCGCGATGATAAGACTCAAAGAAGCCCTTGACCGGAGCGAATACGGACATATCTCCGCGTATGCCCACAACAGCGTAAAACAATTTTTTGGCGACCTCATGGCTTATGTAAGCTATCCGACGCCAGCCGTGCAAAATGGCGGGGGTGAACTGATGAATTTGGGCAGCCATACCGTGGATGCCCTGCTCTGGTTTTTTGGCATGCCCAACAGGGTGAGTTGCCAAATGCAAAATCTCTACTTTGAGGAATACGCGCAATTTGGCACAGAAGACATCGCCACACTCTGGTGTGAATATCCCGATTTCACGGCAACACTCACCGCGGGAAGGTCAAAGGCGCAAAGCGAGGATGCCACATTCGACTGCGTCAACATCACGGGCGAAGGCGCGTGGGTTCAGGTAGATCGCATGGGATATTCCGTCAACGGAAAACTCGTCGATACACCACCGCCCAGAGCAGCGGGATTGGCGGCCTGTGTGACACATCTCATCGACTGCATCGAACAAGACACAACACCCGTCACCAGTGCAGAAGACGGACTATCAGTAGCCCTGCTCACAACAGCCGCCTATCAAGCCGCACATACAGGCGAACCCGTCACCTTGCCCTTGCAAAATGAGCAACACCCCCTCATCGCTGCAGAAGACCACATCGTCAACCGTTTACTGGATTAATCAGGGAGGAATAAAATGAATACATATCGCGCTGTAATCGTAGGCTTGACAGGCATAGGCGCCAGCCGCCCTCACGAACCGAGAGGACCCGTATTTGGTGCCATGCCACCGTCTCACGCATCGGCCTATCACAAACACGCACAGACAGAAGTCGTCGGCGTATGCGACCTGCGCCAGGAGGTACTGGATGACTTCTGCGAGCGGTGGGGCGACGTCTGGCCCGATGTGAACACATACACAGATTTCAGGGAAATGCTGGACAAAGAGCAACCCGACCTCGTCAGTGTCGTGACATCTGATCACGCACACGCCGATATCACAGTCGCAGCAGCCGAAGGATCCGCACAGGCAATCCTGTGTGAAAAACCCATAGCCACAACCATGGACGACGCCGACCGCATGATCGCAGCAGCCGAGGCAAATAACGTACCGCTCTCGATAGAACACACGCGCCGCTGGTATCCGAGTTATCTACAAGCCCGGGAAATGATCCGATCTGGCGAAATGGGCCGCTTGCGAACCATCGTCTGCGACCAATTCGGAACGCGCGCCATGATGTTCCGCAACGGCACACACATGATCGACATGATGTGCTTCTTTGCCGAGGCAAACCCCGAATGGTTGGTCGGCGAACTGGAACCCGGATTTGAGCACTTCACCGAATACAAAGGCGATGGCGGACACGACCCGGCGACCGATCCTTATGCCTCTGCGTACATCCATTTTGACAATGATGTACGCGCATTTTACAACTGCCACAAAATGGCGTTTAACGGATCGAAATTTTCTCTGACGTGTGAAAATGGACGGATTGAAATCTCAGATCAAAAATTTGAGGTTATTACCCCACAAGAACCGCGCTGGTGGTCGCATGCAGCAGTCCCCGTAGAGCCGTATATATCGATCCGACAAATTGGCGCAGTCTCGGAACTCATCCACGTTTTGGAAAACGGCGGCACACTCGTCTCGCCCGCACGCGAAGCCAGAAAAACACTTCAGATCATGCTCGGCATACTGGACTCCCACCACGCGGGCAATCTGCGCGTTAATCTCTAAAAAAGGAGAACCCATGACGGATAAGCATCGCATCGAATGTCTCTTTCTCTCTCAAGAAGACCTCCTGCAAGCCGGATGCCTGGACATACGGCTTGCCATGAGCGCGGCTGAAAACGCCATGCTCGCCTACCAAAAAAACGACATCCTTTTTCCAGAAAAAGTAGTTCAGATTTTCAATGAAGACACCCAGGATCGCATTAACTGCCTGCCGGCAACCCTCTTGCCCGAAAAGATATGCGGAGCTAAGTGGGTATCCGTATTCCCGTTCAATCCCGAGAAATACGGACAGCAGAATCTCTCTGCGGTCTTCATCCTATCCGAGATCGAGAAAGGCTACCCCATCGCCTTTATGGACGGCACCCTGTGCTCGAATATGCGCGTGGGTGCGATGGGTGGCATTGCCGCCAGGCATTTCGCAAGACCGGATTCCACGAGCATTGCCTTCATTGGAGCAGGGGAACAGGCCAAGATGCACTTGATCGCCATGAAAACGGTGTTTCCAGGCCTTGAGGAGTGCCGGGTCTCTGCCAAGCATGACCACGAAGAGCAACAGTTCATCGACGAAATGGCGACACTCTTTCGAGACATGCGTTTTTCCGCCGCCCACACAAATGCACAGCGGGCCATAGAGGGTGCCGATATTCTCGTCACAGCCACGAGCGCACAAGCCCCGCTTCTCAAAGCGGCATGGATAAAGCCTGGCACTTTCTACAGCCATATCGGCGGCTGGGAAGACGAATATGACGTGGCGGGACAATGCGATAAAATTGTGTGCGATGATTGGGAAACCGTAAAGCACAGAACGCAAACGCTCAGTCGTATGTATAAGGACGGACAACTCTCGGACGAGGACATCTACGCAAACCTCGTCGAAGTCGTCTCCGGTGAAAAAGGAGGAAGGGAGACCCCCGAAGAACGGGCCTACTTCAACGCAGTTGGCCTGGCCTATGTCGATGTCGCTATTGCTTATGCGATGTATCAACGAGCAAGAGAAGCGGGAAAGGGACGGATGTCGAGCATCCAGGAGACCATGATCTTCCAGCACGAGAACCTATCAGATTGGATCCGGCTGTGAAGCCACTGGCTACGACTAACTAAACTTTCTCAATACATGGATTGACATGAATTTGACCGTTGAATTAACAACCGATCAGATCATTGGTTTGGTCCAGCAGATGCCACCGGAAGAAAAGCGAGCAGTACTGCTCGCGCTTGCAGAGCAGGCAGAAGCCAATCGAGTGGCACGCATGGACTATGCCGAAGCGCAGTTTCGAAAGTTATGTGCGTCTCAGGGATTGGATTGGGACACGATGACCGAAGCGGAACGCGAGAATTTTGTCGATGACCTCATCCCTGAGGATCGTGAATGCAACCCATAGTCGTTTATGATACAAACATTCTGTTGTCCAGTATCGGCTGGGGAGGCAATCCATATCACTGTCTTGAACTGGCACGACAGAGTAAAATTGAAGGATTAACCTGTCCAGAAATACTGTATGAATTGGCAGAGAAACTCACCACCAAACTCAATAGGAAAACAAATAATGGATATGGAATTTTCACAGGGACAAATTGTGATCTTGAAGTCCGATTCTTCTGTGAAGGGAGCGGTTGTTGAGGTATTGCCGGGTGGGAATGAGGATCGGGTTAGGGTTTTTACAGAGGGAAATATCCACACATATTACGCTTCTCAGTTGAAGGCCGAAGAGCAACCCGAAGACGACTTTCAATCTCTTTCGCGCGATCAGTTCCACGCCTACTTGACCGCCCTACAAATACAGCATCCGAGCCTATCAAACTTGTATTCACTCAACGCGGCTCGCGTTGACTTTATACCCTACCAGTTTCGCCCAGTGCTAAGATTCATTCGATCAGACCGTCCGAGACTACTGATCGCAGATGGCGTGGGTGTAGGCAAGACCATTGAGGCTGGATTGATCCTACGGGAGTTGCAAGCCAGACGTGACATCAACTCTGTCCTCATTATATGTCCACGCCCATTGGTGACCGAACGCAAATGGCAGAACGAGATGAAACGATTTGACGAGCGTTTCACTCATCTCAATGGACCTATCTTGAGATCCTGTATCAAGGAAATGGACCTGGAAGGCGTATGGCCCCAACAACACCAGCGAACAATTCTCCCTTACTCGTTATTTGACGAGGTGCTCCTTCACGGTTCAAAAAGAAGGGGTAGAGGAAAAAGCAGAAAAGGTCTGCTGGACTTGGATCCACCTCCACGATTCGACCTTGTGATTGTTGATGAAGCCCACCATATTCGCAATCAGAGTACTTACTCTCATCAAGCCGTGCGATTTTTCTGTGACCACGCCGAAGCCGCAATATTTCTGACCGCCACGCCTATCCAGCTTGGCAGCCATGACTTGTTTGTTCTACTGAACACGCTCCGTCCCGACCTCATCCTGGATCATGAGAGCTTTGAACACATGGCAAAGCCAAACCCATTCATCAACCAAGCTGTGGATTATGTACGTACACAGGAGCAAGATTGGACAGCGCGGACCATAGAAGCCCTTGATCAGGCAGCCGCAACGTCTTGGGGTCGGGCGATTCTCCGCGATAATCCTGAATTTAAGAGGGTCCAAAGACGACTGGCTGGAGGTCATGTTACCGCCGATGAAAGAGTGCAACTCATCACGGATATTGAATCATTGCATACGTTCTCGGGAATTATCAACAGAACGCGACGGCGAGATATCGGCACGTTTACCATTAGAAAACCGGAAACCGTCAACGTTCCATTTACCGCTTCACAGCAACAACTTCACTACGACTTGCTCCAGGTACAAGCAGAGATATTCCGTAGGCTCCATGGGGATATCAACGTCAAGTTCATGATGACCACGATCCGTCGGCAAGCCGCGAGTTGTTTGTATGGATTAGCTCCTTTTCTCAAGGATATTTTAAGTCGCCATCTCGACGAATTAGAATGGGACGAAGCCGACGATATGGGATCTGTCCCATCAAGCGATACCATTAGTTCCATCCAGTCGCAAATCCAAGCAATTCTCGAGAAGGCACGATCTCTTGATCCCTATGATCCGAAGCTGGAGGCCCTTCGCAAAATTATCCGGGAAAAACAGAGCCTGTCCAACAACAAAATCATGCTATTTAGTAGCTTTCGACACACACTTGGCTATCTTTATAAACATCTCAAAGCTAATGGCATTCGCGTCGGTATGATTCACGGCGGGACGCCCGATGAAGAGCGAATTGCTCTTCGGAACCGTTTTGAGAAGCCGCGGGAGGATAGCGACACTCTCGATGTCTTATTGTTTTCGGAAATCGGTAGCGAAGGATTAGACTACCAGTTTTGCGATTGTATTGTGAATTATGATCTGCCGTGGAATCCAATGCGCGTTGAACAGCGAATTGGTCGTATTGACCGCAACGGCCAGCAAAGTGAGACCGTCGCCATTGTCAATTTGATCACTCCCGGAACAGTTGACGCAGACATTTATGAGCGTTGTCTTGTGCGCATAGGCATGTTCAATCGTGCTCTTGGAAGTAGCGAAGAAATACTCGGGGAAATCACCAGAGAGATCAAAAATATCGCGGAAAATTATTCCTTGACCGAAGAGGAACGAAGGGCCAAGTTGCAACAGTTGGCAGATAACAAGATCCGATTGATACAAGAACAAGACAAACTGGAACAGAAGCAGATAGAGCTCTTCGGTATCCGCTTCCCTGAAGATCAGATGGAGAAAGAAATTAAAGGTGCCTCAAGCTTTTGGTTAGAGCCGACTTCCCTGCAAAGACTCGTCGCGCTCTATCTACAGCGAAAATGCGGGGAGGCTCATGCCTTTATTCTTGGGGAGAGGCCCTTAAAAACGCTTCGTCTTTCACAAGATGCACGCAATATTCTATTGCGCGATTTTCGGCAACTTCCCCGACAGAACACGACGGCCTATCGCGATTGGGAGAATTGGCTAAAGGGCGGAGACCCTCACTTGTCCATAACCTTTAAATCGGACTGCGCTGCTCAGCATCCCGAGGCTGCTTTCGTTATGCCGCTCCATCCTTTGGTAAAACAGGCGGCGAAGTCATTGGATACGAAGGAACGAGTCATCGTAAGTCTGAAGGCACAGACCAATGAAGTACCTGCTGGTCGTTATGAGTTTGCCATTTATCAGTGGCGATTCCAGGGCATCAGGGATGATTTAATGCTCAAGCCAATTGCTTCATCAGAGGCCTTAACACCACACTTAAGCCATCTTCTTGAGGAAGCAGTGGATGCAGATGATCAGAACGAAAGCAACGCTACCGTGTGGGATGAATTAGACGCTCATCATTACAAGTTGTGGTCCAAAGAACGCACAGATCATCAGCAACGGAATCAGGAGTTAGCGAAGTACCGCAAAGAGAGCCTGTCAACGAGCCACCAGGCACGCATGGCACTTCTTAGAGAACAGCTTGAACAGGCAAATGACGAAAAAATACAAAGAATGCGCCAATCCCAGATCAAGAGCGCAACCGCCGACTACAATAGACGCATCCAGGAATTGGACAATGCTATAGATAAAGCGGATGTTATCGCTGAGCCTGTGGCGTATGGAATCTTAACCATAGAAGAGGCATAAGATGGATAATTACAATCCTTTCCAAATGGTTCATCAGTTAAGAGCTTGGGTTGAAGAATCACTTTCATCTCCAGATACAGTTCCTTTGGAGACAGCAACGACAAGATACCGCGAAATCATAAAGGTAATTGATCAGCTAAAAAAACTGGACATACCTATATCACCAGACATAAAATCAGAAAAAAAATCTCTTGAAGAATTTATCAGTGCTTCGGAAAAAATAAAAAAATTGACTGATTTGGCGAATGAACTCTCAACCTTAGCAAGAGACATAGACCGCCATCTGAAAAAACTCAAGGGCGGAAAAACATCTTCCCCAAAGAAGCTACGAGTTGTGTTTCCCAATGGAATGGTTATTTTTGAAAACAAGGCAGTAGATACTTTCATCAAGTCTTTCCAATATATTGGCTTAGAGCATGTTTCGGAATTGAAGTCAATCAGGAGTCATGGTGGCCATCCGATTGTATCGCGTAAAGAAAATGAATCAGCAGGACAGGTACGAAAAATAGATGGGTACTTTATTGAAACGCATTCCAGCACGGAACAGAAGGCAAGATATATTCAAGATGTTGCCAAGGCACTTCATCTTGAAATTTCAGTTGAACTTACAGATTCGTAGGTACTTAGTGAGATTGGGAACAGCTTAAAAAGAAGGAGGCATCATGCCGAGTGACTACAAGAAAATCCGCGAAGACAATATACGTCGGCGCGGCGAAGAATTTGACGATATTGGGCAACTCATCTCAGAACAGTTATACAGCGATAGATCCCATTTCATATATGAATTATTACAGAACGCCGAGGATGCTTTAGAGAGACGCTTTAGACAAAATCCTAACGGCGGTTCCCACTGTGCAGTTCAGTTTCGACTTTTCAGTGACAGACTTGAATTTAGACATTTCGGCACGCCATTTAACGAAGAAGATGTTAGAGGAATATCCGATGTCTTGAAAGGGACGAAAAAAGAGGATTTCATTCAGATTGGCAAGTTTGGCATCGGATTCAAGTCAGTTTATGCATTTACAGCTTCTCCAGAAATTCATTCTGGCGATGAACATTTTGTGATTAAACGATATATCAGACCTGAAGCGAAAGAGCCAACACACAGCCTTTCAATAGCATCCGGTGAGACTGTCTTCGTTTTTCCATTCGATCATAAAAATTTATCCGCAAAACAAGCCTTTAATCTCATTTTAAATAAATTGCGAGACCTTGGACCGAGAGTATTGCTATTCTTGAGGCGAATTGACGAAATCAAATGGAGTGTCGCGCCGGATGGAGAAAAAGGACAGTACCTGAAGGAAAGAAAAAAAGACAATATTTGTAAAACCGCGCACCGCGTTACTGTAATTGGCGAGAAAAATAATCAGGAAGAGGAGGAAAATTGGCTACTCTTTGAGCGTAGTGTGAAGACTCCTGATAATAGTAACTATGTCCATATTGAGGTAGGATTTAAACTTGAAGTCAACCAAGAAGATAATACTGAGTTTATAAAAAAAATTAATGATTCGCCGTTAGTTGTTTATTTCCCGACAAAAAAAGATACAAGAATGGGCTTCTTGATTCAGGGGCCATATCGCACAACGCCAGCACGCAACGATATTCTAGAAAATGATGCTTGGAATAAAAAGCTAATTGAAGAAACTGCTGAGTTGGTTGTTGAAGCACTTAGACAGTTAAAGAAGATGGGTTTGCTGTCGGTCTCTCTTTTGGAAGCCTTACCAATTAGGTGTTCAGATAGTCAGTATTACTATAGCAATGGTGGTTACTACGGAGATTTTTACCTCATCTTCACAAAAGTGCGCAAAGCACTTATGAAAAAGGAACTACTCCCGGCTAATGACGGCACGTTTATCGCTGCCCGGAACGCTAAACTCGTCCGTGGTGCTGCACTTATGAAGATTTTGAATCAAGAACAACTTAGTGCATTGTTTCAATCGGATAATGAGATCAAGTGGCTATCGGATGAAATCACCCAAGACCGCACACCCGATCTACGGTCTTATTTGATGCAAGAACTCGAGGTCGAAGAAGTTGACCCGGAAGTGTTCGCACGCAATCTATCTAAACAATTTCTTGCCACCCAAGACGACGAATGGTTCATTAGGTTCTATGAATTCTTGTCTGGACAAAACGCATTGTGGCAACACTCGTGGAGTGTTCTCCGAAAAAAACCCATTCTGCGTCTTCAAGATGGGTCTCACGTCAACCCATTCCAGTATGACGGCTCGCCAAACGCATCCTTAGCCATTGGAACGGATACTGAAACTCCGTTGCCAATCGTGAAAGTAACGCTCTCGTCGGATGAAAAAGTCCAAAAATTCCTACAGGAGTTGGGCGTCCCGAAGTTGGATATTGTCGAAGAAGTAATCAGGGGAATACTACCGAAATATACGGACGATTCAGTAATGATTGACCCTGATGAGAACAAACACGACCTCAAAAAAATTGAGCGGGCATACAAAACGGATTCCCAAGAGAAGAAAGAGCGACTTCAGGAACAATTGCGGGTAACATCATTCATTCTTGCAGAGTGCCTCAGTTTGGAAAAAACAATCTATCGAAAGCCAGATCAAGTCTATTTTGGAAGTGATAATTTGTGTATGTATTTTGCCAGCAATGATTCTTTTGCCTGTGTCAAACTAGACCATCCCCAATCTGCATTGTTCAAAGACTTGGGAGTTAGCAAAACCGTAAGGATAAACCGGAGAGAGAAGAATCGGGAAGGACACGTCAACATCGAAAGTCGTCGCGGTGATCACAAAAGAGGACTCAATGGATTTGATCCTAATATACATGTTGAGGGACTGAAATGTACAATAGCTAATCCAAGTCTTGAGAAAAGTACATTTATATGGAATGAAATAGCTATACCCAATTCTGATTGCATTCGCGGAATTGTGGAAACATCAAAAAGGCAATCTTATGAGCGCAGTAAAAAAGAAAATCGACTATCTGGGTTTGGCAAGCTATTGACTGACACTGCTTGGTTACCAGACCCTAATGGAAATATGCATAAACCGAGCGAACTAACCCTTGATGATCTGCCTGAATCATTCGTACCCGATGATAAATTAGCGGATCAACTTGGTATGAAGAAGAATGTCATTGCAAAACTTGCGGAAGAAGTTGGCATCTCAACTGAAGATATCGAACTATTAAGACAAGATCCCGAGGGATTCAGACGGTGGAAAGCTGAAAGAGAATTAAAAGAAAAAAAACCAGAATTTCCTGAAAGAGTTTCCACTAACTCTGAACGCCGAAAAAAGCAACTCAGGGATCAAGTGAAAGATGCGCCAAAGAAAGAATCTAAGACGAGAGAAATAAGTACTCGGACTACACGAGGAGAGATTGAGCCTGACATCTATCTTAGGAATCAGTACACCAACCAGGACGATCAGTTGATCTGCCAGATATGTCAAAAGGAGATGCCGTTCAAAAAGCGCGATGATGAGTATTACTTTGAGGCGGTAGAGGCTCTTTCTATAGACTACTTTCACAAGGAACACGAGGTGCAGTTTCTTGCTTTATGTCCAGAGTGCGCGGCGAGGTACAAGGAATTTGTGAAGCGCGATAAAAGTGCCTTGCGTGCCTTGTATCATGCTCTGATGAAGGATTCGGACAAGCCAGAAGTATCGCTGAAATTGGGAGAGTTGAAAACAAGCCTCCGATTTGTGGAGACCCACTGGCAGGATATGAAAACAATTTTACAGGTACAACCCAAGGTCAATGTTGGGGACCAGAGTAACACCTGGAGTGAACAAGATCAAAAAGATTTGACCACGGCCTCCTTACAGTACGCGGAAGTACTTTATCCAGAGGAGGAAGACCTTGTTTAATCCAGGCGATGTGGTGGTGCTTGACTTTCCTGGCGTGACCGGCACCAAACGTCGACCGTCCGTGATTGTTTCCTCTTCAGTTTATCATGCCTCGCGGCCTGATGTGATCGTTGGCCTGATTACGAGCCAAACTGTAGCGCTTGGTCCTATGGACTATGTATTGCAAGATTGGTCGCAGGCTGGCTTGAGGATACCCTCAGTTTTTCGCAGTTTTTTTGTCACCCTACCCTCCGCTACCCATCCTACGCTTGTCGGCCATCTATCTGACCGCGATTGGCAAGGCGTATGTGCGTGTGTAAGAATTGCTCTGGAGCCATTGGCCTCCTCAGAGTGATAAGAGAACGACCAAACGACCATGCCCTATACTAATTATACGTCTCACGAAGTCGAATCGCGCGGTGAACTAATATATGTGCAACAAATCCGTGACAAAGTGGATCCCAAGCACAAAGGCAAGTTCTTGGTCATAGATATTGAAACAGGTGAATACGAAATCAACGCCGACGATTTAGTCGCTACGAAACAGCTACTTGCCAAATATCCCAATGCAGTCATTTATGGCTTGCGAATCGGGTATCCAACCGCCTACCGCATTGGTAAGTAGTCGCCCATGAGTTTTCCAGTACAAAAAAAACGAACTGGATTACTGACATTGTGCTTGCGCGTAGCGGCTTAAAACCATATCGCCACGCCGTAGGCACGACGACAGTAATGACAACCAAAACCCCTGGATTGCGGCTAAAACCATGCCGCAATGACAGGTGATGTGGTGGTACTTGACTTCTCTGGCGTAATGGGCATTCAAATGTAGAGAAATGCCCACTGAACTTGCGACAATCTTGTGACATAACTTGCGACATTCACACAATTGAGGGGTTTTTACATGGAAATTCTACTTTTGCTGGCATTTTATGCTATTCCGACCATTTTAGCGTATGCGTCCCGTCATAATAATAGGGCTTCCATTTTAGTGATCAATCTATTTCTTGGATGGACAGTAATTGGGTGGATTATCTCTTTAGCTATGGCCCTTACAAATAATGTAGAAAAACGATCTACTTCTAATACTAATAAGTTGAATAAACCAAAAATTGCAATAAACCCAAAACCGCTGTACTCAGCCTACACAGAGAGCCAAAATGATACCCGCAAGTCACCTCACGATTTAGATCGTAGTATATTCCCTAAACACCCGCTTTTTAAGGCCAGTGCTTTTTTTGTTGTAATCTTTGTAGGACTTATAGTTATCGCCGCTCTTGTTGAAACTATTTCCGAAAGACGCGAAGGACCTGACTACTCCAAAATTGACTATTCTGAAACTGATAAACTAATAGCGCAGCGTCGGGCGCGGACGGATAGCATAGATCGTGAGTTACGTAAAACCGACGGTAGCCGTAGCGCGGCTGCCTACGTAGCTGAGGGTAACAATCTTAATTACGACGATATTATGACGGACGCTCGGATTAAAGCCAAGAAAATAGATCAAATTTTACACAGCGACATTTATCCGCCGGAGAGTAAGCGTATCACGGTAACAGGACATATTGTGAATACGGGGCAAAATAAGGATCAATACGGCAGTGATACTGTATCGATGAGCATTCTTGTTGGTTCAAAGGGGTACATGGGATCTTTTAATCATAGAGAATCTCAAAAATTGTTCGGTCAAATGGCAGCATTGGTTCATAGTAAAGCTAAAGGTAGGCAATACAAGGATATACAAATCACTATAAGCGGCATTCCCGCATTGGAACAAGTGTCAAGTAATTACACGCTACTTCAAAATTGTCGGTTTATCGCATGGCATCTCAAATAGGAAAAGATACATCTATAACCCCACAACAAAACCTCGACTAATTATGGTCGAGATTTTTTATTTGTCCTGAAATGTTTTGTTGGCGTACAATAGTGTGGGCACTTTGGTATGTAATTCCCACAATTGACTTCACTCGAAGAACCCCTCATCGTGGGGTCGTAAATCGATCTCGAAACCCCAGGCGCCTTTGTCCTGTTGCACCAGACGCCAATAGGCATCGGCCACGGCGTCGATATTCATGAGCGGTTCACCCTCCTCGACATCCCCTCTCTCGTGCAACAAGGGGGTATCCAGCACCCCATCTATGATAACGTGGGCCACGTGAATGCCCTTGGGCCAAAGCTCGCGGGCCAATGCCCAGGCCAGACCGCGCACCGCAAACTTGGCACTGCTAAAGGCAATGGCACCTGCCCGGCCCCGAATGGACGAAGTGGCACCAGTGAAAAGGATAGCACCACTACCCACAGATAGCATATCGCCGACCACTTCTTTGGCACACAGAAAGGAGCCATAGGCGCACACGCGCCAGGACAGTTCAAACTCATCCAGGGTCAGTTCGTGGAAGTCTTTCCAGGAGGCATTGCCAGCGTGGTTGATCAGGACATCAACCGGGCCCAGTTCCTCGCGCACCCGGGCAAAACTCTGGATCACCTGCTGGGGATCGGTGATATCCGTGGGTAAAGCCAGAGCTTTCACACCTTCTTGCAGCAGTTCTTCGGCCAGATCCTGGATATAACCGGGGGACCGGGCCAACAACCCCACCTGATAGCCTTCGCTTGCAAACTTCCTCACCAGCGCGGCACCTAAACCAGAGCCGACCCCTGAAATAACAGCCGTTTTGGACATGATACTCTCCTCTTTTTTATAGACCTTGCGCCCCCATCGGATGCGGACCGTGGGTCATCATACCCTGTCGCGCGTGGGCGTAAACCGCATCTTGAATCTCGAGAATACGCACCGCATCAACAATCGTCGGCTCAAACGCATTGCCCTCACGACTCGCGTCTAACGCTTTGCCCATCACGCGCTGCATGCGCTCGCCGTGCGAAATATCCTCGCTGAACTGGACGCCCTCAGTCGTGTGAACCTCAATCAAAGGCTCGCCATTGCGACCGTACTGCTCAAAAACCGAAGCCTTTGTACCGATAAACCGAAAAAAATGATCCCCACTGCGCGTACCAGCCGGATAAGAATAACCAGACTCAACGATCCCGGTAATACCGTCATCCGTCCGCAACACACCAATACCACTATCCTCCACACCCCGGCTATACATCGCATTGGACATCACTGCGCCAACAACGGAAACACGCCGATCGCCAACAAATTGCAAAAACGTATCAATCCCATGCGCCGCCTCGACTGCCCAGCAACCGCCACCGGAAATACCCGGATCATTGTGCCACGCTGACGGTGTCGGATCATAGCGGGACGGAGGCCCATTATTCAACCTGCTACTGTACAGCACCAGATCGCCCAAACTACCATCTGCAACCATATCTTTCACCACGCGGACAATTCGGCTCGCGCGATTGGGCAGCACCAGCGCACTAAACACGCCGTACTTCTCCGAAGCCTCTGCAACGGGGCGCAAGCGATCTGCACAATCGGCGAACGGCTTATCCAGAAGATAGGGAACGCGGCGATCCACACATGCTTGCACATGAGACGGCATCTCGACATGTTTCCCCGCAACAAGCGCCGCATCTGGCAGACACGCATCGAGACACGCACCCGCCGACTCGAACCCACGGCACTGGAACTCCTCTGCCAACTGTTGCCGAGGACCTGCATCGCCATCCATAACACCGACAATATCGTGACCGAGACCGTGCGCCGTACGCGCCATACCTCGCCCGTGGTGACTATAGGAAAGAACGACCAGTTTCATGCATTTTCTCCCTTCTCAATCCAACGCCACAATAGACCGACACAGCGCTTTACCGCGCTCTGACAGAGAATCGTAAATCGCGCGGGGCATCTCGCCATCTCGTCCAGGTCGGCGAAACCAGGGCGCGTAATAGCCCACACTCGTCATAATACGCACATCCCGAGACATATTGGGCGTCCCCCCGTGCCAGCAGCGCACATCTCGAAAAATCGCCGACTTACTCGGCGCGCAAGCCACGGAATTCTTCATCCACTCGGGTTCATCCTCCAAACCGGGAATCGCCTGGCGCGAGCGATGGGTGCCGCGGATAAATCGCGTAGCCCCATTCTCCACACTAAAATCAATCATCGGAAAATTAACCACAATAAACGGCACCGGAACATCCATAACCGTCACCCGCTGCTCGGGATCATTGATCAAATCGGGCATATCGCGGTGCAAATGCTGGATTTTTGCACCCGGCAGAGAATAATCGCCGCCAGCACCACTACACACAAACTGATTACTATTGAAAATAGCTTCAATAATAGGTAAAATAGTAGGCAGATCGACCAGCATCGCCCATTCGGGGTGATGGATCTGCGAACCAAACGAATAACGCGCAAACCCCCTATTCGCCTTCTCCAGCGGAACCGCGCTCGTCTGTTCTGCAACGACGCGATGCGCGCCCTCCACAAGAAAAGCGAACTGATCATCGGTCAGCGCATCCGTCACAACCGCAAGCCCATCCCGGTGAAAAACAGCGGCAGCGCGGTCAACTTCTGACGGTTCAATAAGTTCGAGGTCGAGCATAAGAATCTCCAAAGGAGGTTGTTGTGGATGAAAAAACAGATAACCTGCAAGATACGTACGAGCCTGGCGAATACGACCCCGCGCTCTACAAATACGCCCACATCGCCGAATCTGTTGACGGCTTTGAAAAAGTAAGCGACGAACACATCGCGCAATTTCACGCACAGGGCTTTTTGCCAATACAGAGCGCGTATTCCAGCGCACAGGTCAACGACGGCATGGCCGCAGTAAAAGAATTGATCGCAGGGCAAAATCGCGAATTCAGGGGTGTACAATTCGAGCGCGGGCGCGCCAAACAGGTCAAACGATCAGAGGGTCACGCGCGCGAACTACTCGTGCGAAAACTCACCCGATTTGTCGGATTTGATCCGCGACTGGACGCATTTGGCGAAGACCCCCAACTGATAGATATTTTGACCCGCATCATGGGGGAACCGCCCAAACTATTTGCCAACCAGGCCATGTTAAAACCGCCCGGCATTGGACGCGAAAAACCCTGGCACCAGGACCACGCCTACTTTAACGTACCCAGGCACACCTGCATCGTCAGCGCGTGGGTTGCCCTCGATCCCGCGGATCCCGAAAATGGATGCATGCACGTCATCCCCCAAAGCCATCGCGCAGGTCCCGTCGTACACTTCAAAAGACGAGACTGGCAAATCTGCGACACCGACGTCGCCCGCAACCACATCACCGCAGTAGCCCTGCAACCCGGTGGCGTATTGCTCTGGCACGGGCGGCTGCACCACGGCTCCCCGGAGAATCGATCAAACCGACGTCGCCGCGCCCTGCAACTGCATTACATCCCCGGATCCATAGAGGAAATTTCTTCAGAAGAACGCCTTGCGGTCTATGGCAGCGAAGGCAAGGACGTAACGTGTTAGACGTATGTCACACCTTTCTCGCATCTTCCCTGGCACATATCGCCTCGCCTCCGGCAATGGCAACGCGCATCGCACTGAGACCGTCTTCGTGCGTAACGCTAAACGGTGCATCGTCGATACACTGCGTAATAAAATAATCGAGTTCATTCTTATAAGATTCACCAAAACGAGTAATAAACACGGGCACATCGGAGCCATAATCCCGCAAAGGGAGGGATTCTTTGTAAATCACACCATCAGGACCATACGCCTCCACCTCAACCCTGTGCGGATCCTCCTGAAAATGCCCCACGTGAATCACCCCGCCATCGCCATAAATCCAGGTCGCATTGCGATATCCCGCAACGTGATTGCGACTGACCATAACCTGACCGATTGTGCGACCGGGAAACCACATCTGTAAAAAAGCATCGTCGTAATCCTCTTCAACAGTACTGATAGTACAATTGTAAAGATTAGACCCAAACGCGGCCACATATTCCGGCAAAGGACCGCCGAGCAACCAGAGAATCTCATCGCAATTGTGAACAGCCATATCGCTGAGCAAACCCGCGCTATTATAACCATCCGGCGGTGGAATAGGGTCCTCCAGCACCGAAACAATTTTGAAAACATTGCCGATGGCGTTTTGTTCCAACAACGCTTTTGCCCTCAACAACGGAGCGTCAAACCGGCGCATAAAAGCCAGCATCAGCGCGTTTTTCCGTCTGGGATCCCGATTCAAATCGGCAACAAAAGCCTCAGCAGACGCGAGCGAATGGGTCAGCGGCTTCTCCAAAAGCACGCGACAACCCGCGTCAACAAGCACTCGCGCATCGCGTTCATGATCTTCTGTGCGCGACGCAACAAGCGCAGCATCGATCAAATTTGCCGCAGCGAGATCAGACACATCATCAAATGCGTGAATCTCAGTCGCCTGATCTGCCTGAAGCTCTGCAGCCACGCGACTGGCCGTATCGCCATAAGTATCGGACACAGCGACGAGATCACACACACCCGTTTCCCGGGCGAGCTCCTGAACATGCCGAGCGTGAAAAACGCCAATGCGCCCAACACCGACCACGGCCATGCGGATGGGTTTGTCCATAAAAAATTCCTCTAATACAGGTTATGCGGAAATTTGAACGACTTCACTCGTCTCAACACTATGGCTAATCGCCTCCAAAACGCGCATATTCTGATAAGCATCTTCAAGACTCGAGTGAGGCTGTGTGCCAGCTTGCAGCGACTGTGCCCAATGCTGCATCTCTTCGAGATAGCCCGGACGACCAACGCTGTGAAATGCGGTATTGAGATCCCATTCTTCGGTAGGCGTATCGGCGTACCCACCGCCAGAATCGAGCCATGTCGGAACGCGGTAGCGGCGCAACTTGCGCGTCTCAAACACCTGAATGGCCTGACTATTCGTACCCTTGACAAAAATCATCGCCTCCAAAACCGGACCTGTACCGAGTGTCATCGTACCGATGCCACCATTCCCATAGCGCAAATTAACGGATATTGACACCGTACCAGACGCACCATCAACAGAACCCAGCGCAAAAACCTCGCTGACCTGCCCCATAAAAAAACGCATGCAATCAGTAGGATGGATAACCTGATCGAGCATAAAGGGCCACGCAAAAGGCGATCCCATCTCCTGTAACCGGGGACCCGGCGCCATGTAGCGGGTATGGTATTGACAAGCATCGCCGAACGCCTCATCGTCCATCAACTCTCTGGCAATCTGATGCGCAGGCGCATGCCGCCACATTGTGCCCACCATCCCTGTTTTACCGGCAGCAACTGAGGCATCGACCAGCATCTTCGCACCCTCAGAGGTAGTCGCAGGCGGCTTCTCGGTATAGATATGATAACCCTGCTGGAGACACGCAATACCGATATCCCGATGCAATTTGTCCTCTGGCCTACCCACAACAGCGACTGCGTGGAGATCTTCATGCTTGAACATCTCGTTGTAATCGGTATAATAGCGGAGTGCACCGAACCTGCGCGCATTTGATCTCGCCTTCTCTTCGACGAGATCGCAAGTAGCGACAAACTCGAACTCCGGCACCAGCGGTATGCACCGTTGCAATTGCGACGACATATTACCACAGCCAATAAATGCAACTCGGATTTTGTCCATGATATTCTCCGTGAAATCTATTATTGGAAATATTCTATAGCTTGTTGAATGAATAGCGATCCATGACCTCTGTCAACCCCATTCTGGAGGTAAAAAATGAAAGTAGCTGCAATATTTGGTGAACGCAAAGGCGGCGTAATAGACGTACCAGACCCAAAGCCAAAAGACAACTGGGCACTGGTAAAAGTTCACGCCGCGCCGATGTGTACAGAATACAAAGGATTTACAGGCGGCAGAAAAACCACCTCTCTGGGACACGAAGCAGCCGGTGAAGTCGTCGAAATCGCCCAACCCGGGCGCGTATCAGTCGGCGACCGCGTAGCCGTAATGCCCCAATATCCGTGTGGTACATGCCCATTGTGTATCAGCGGCGATTACATCCACTGCCAGCAAAGCGCAAACTTCGCCGAATTCACAGGCGGAGAAGAAGGCCGAGCCACCATGGCGCAGTACCTCTTAAAACCCGACTGGCTACTCCCAAAAATTCCCGACGACGTCTCTTATGAACACGGGGGAATGGCCTGCTGCGGTCTGGGACCCACATTTGGCGCCATACAGCGCATGCAAATAAACGCCTACGACACATTCATGGTCACTGGCCTCGGTCCCGTGGGACTTGGAGGCGTCATCAACAGCAAACACCTTGGCGCGCGTGTAATAGCCGTAGATATCAACCCCTATCGGCGCGAAAAAGCACTCGAACTGGGCGCAGACGAAGCAATCGATCCCCTCGAAGAAAACGCCCTGCAACAAATAATGGACCTCACCAACGGCATTGGCGTAGATGCTGCCGTAGATTGCTCGGGTGCCGTATCTGCACACCGGTTGTGCATCGACGCTGCGAGACGGCGTGGGCAGGTGGCATTCGTGGGCGAATGCGGAGAAGAAACCCCCTTGCGAATCAGCCAAGACATGATCCGAAAAGGCATCACACTCGTCGGCTCCTGGCATTACAACTTAAAAGACGTACCAAAACTCATGCAAGTCGTCCGCGCAAACACAGACAAATTGAATCGGATGATCTCACATATATTCTCACTCGAAGACGTGCAAAAAGCCTGGGAATTGCAAACCACGGGCGAGTGTGCAAAAGTCGTATTAAAACCGTGGGGATAAAGTGTAAAGGAGGAAGTAATCAATGCTTAAATGTGCAATAATCGGCGTAAGCGGCGGACGCGCACGGGGATTGGCGGAAGCGTATCAACACGTAACACACGGCAAATTCGCCGCAATCTCCACCCGAACAGAAGAAAGTCTGCACGCATTTGGCGATACATTTGACGTCGATATAAGGTATTTGGACTATCGGGAAATGTTTGAAAAAGAACAGCCAGACCTGGTACACGTAAATACCCCGCCCAGTGTGCGACTGGAAGTATTCGAAGCCGCGGAAAACGCCGGAGTACCCGCTGTCCTCGTGGAAAAACCCATAGCAATTCAAGGAGAAGACTGGCGCGCAATCAAAAACTTTACAACAACCGCAAAAACCAAAATCGCGGTAAATCACCAGCTACACTTTCACCCGCGCAGACAGCATTTGCAAAATATCGTACAGGAAGGAAAAATCGGCGACATCCGATTTATCGAAGCGAGCTGCGGCATGAACCTGGCGTATCAGGGCACGCACGCGCTACAATCCATCGCCGCCTTCCATCCAGATGGCATCCCCACAAAAGTAATGGGACAAGCCTCTGGCACAGACGGCCTGGAAGACACGCCAAAAAAACACTTCGCGCCCGACCAGTGCATCGGCGCAATAGAATACGCCGATGGCCTGCGCGCCCAACTCATCTCGGGACCATTTGCCCCGCGCGTAACAAATGAAGATCGCACCAATGTCCACAAGCGCATCGCCGCCTATGGCACGCGGGGATATGTACACTGGACCATGTGGTCGTGGGAGACAGGTATCGATGGCCACATAGAACGGGGCACGCACGAATACCCCGACGAAGACATACTCGGACAAGCGGCCATGACAGATGCCATGCTACAATGGATTGAAGACGACGCAAAGGTCCACCCTCTGAACCTCGACCTCGCCTTGCGCGACTTCAACATCATCCTGGGAATCTACACAAGCGCACTGGAACACCGGCCCGTAAAACTGCCCTTCGAACCAGCAGATAATCTGATAGATGCCTTGAGAACACGCCTTTAGAACTTCTCAATCCCAGGTATAGTCCGTCGCGCCTTCTTCACACGCAAAAGCCGACTCGATCATCGCATTCAAATCGCCTTGCGGACGATAATCAATCAAACTCTTGGCCTTGCCAATGGCATGGTCATACATGTACTGGAGGGGAACTCTGACCTCAAGCGGCTCAACCCCTCTTCTTTCTCCAATCAACCGCGCCCCTTCGGTAAAAGGAAATGGCTCTGGCGCGCCGGCATTGAACGACTCGCCCAGCGCCGCGCCGGAGTTCAGCGCACAAACCAGACAATGGGCAATATCGCGGGCATCCTGCGGCTGATAAAGCCAGGGGCGTCCATCCTCATCCGTAATACTACACGGTTGCTGCGGAGACGCCGCCTTCGCTTCAATATCGTGCCACAGTTCCGTCCCATCGGCCATATAGAGTTCCGTACCGGGTCTTTCCTGGCTTTTCTTCAACAAATTGACCACGCGCGCAACACTGAACTGATTCAAAATCTTGGTCCCGGACAAAACGTGACTCGGACGCACAATAGAATAGCGCAAACCCGTCTCTCGATTAGCGCGTTCTGCCATCACCTCGCCGAAATACTTGGACATAGAATACTCGCCATCCGGCCGTTTGGGATGCAATTCATCCACCGGATGATAAGCACACGGAACATTTTCGCCATTATTGGGAAACACACCCGAAGAACTGGTATAAACATAGCGTTCGAGCCGATCGGCAACGCCCTCACACGCGCGTGTAACCTGGAGATTGATCTGGTTATTAAGTTCAAAATGCGGACCGACGAGATTGGCGGTATGAATAACCGCATCCACGCCCTCGACGGCATCTTTAACATAAGATAAATCTGTCAAATCTCCCTCGCGCAACTCAATATCGACACCATCGAGACGGCTGCGCGCGGGATCGTCGGAAAGAATGGTCCCACGAACTTCACAATTCTGGTCGAGCAACTGGCGCACCAGCCGGCAACCGACCTGTCCAGCGGCACCTGTAACGAGAACCTTCATAAAATCTCCTTTTGATTTTTTGATCTACTACATAGAACCCCTTGTTTGATACGCATCTGCCCTTGCTTGCCGCGCCGTCTGTTTGTTCTTTTGCCAATATGCATCAACGGGCTTATCGCGCGTCTGGGGTGGCGTCCTGAACGTAAGCGTATAAGCCCTCCGCGGAACATCTGTGCGATTTGGCTCAGCGTAGTGAAGCATATAACACGCGTGAAGCGAAGCCCCGCCAGCCGCAACAGGGCAAGGAACCGCCCGCGCGGCATACTGTTCGGGATCATCGACCTCAAGACCGTGAATACGCGGATCCCGGTTAATACTGTGATGCGGCAAAACATCGAGCTTGTGGCTACCCGGAATAAACTGCAAACAACCGGATTCAACCGTCGCATCGTCCAGCGGCATCCAAAAATTTACACCTTTGTACGCCATCGCAGGATCGTGATACGCCTGATCCTGATGCCACGGCGTTGGCGCACCAATACGCGGCGGCTTGTAAATCATGTGTTCGCCATTCCTATCGAGCATATCAGAACCCAGCAACTGCCGCGCAATCGCCCGCGCATTGGCCAGATAGAGCGTATCCTTCAACTCGGGCGCAAAACGGCTGGGACCGAGCATTTGCGGAAGGCGTGGTTGATCATCCTCATCTGTACCCGCCAGATCAAACTGACTCCCCTGATCCCACCCCGTGCGATCCGAAAAAAGCCGATCGTAAATTTTCCGAAGCTGTTCCACCTCCTCCTCCGTCGTAATCGCATTGAGAACGAGGAACCCATCCTCGTGAAATGAATGAATTTGTTCCTGTGAAAGAGAAATTGTTGGCTCTGTCATCTGTGCTCTCCTCGCTATTGTTTGTGCGATGCAGAATAATGTCAACGGGCCAATCCGTCAAGAGGTTCTGATTATCAGCGTGGAACACTTGCTAAGAAACAATTTTAAAGGTAAATTATCCCCTGAACGAACCAAAACAGAAAAGGAACATCTATGCGCATCCTGTACCTCGATCTCGACGCCTTAAATCCCACGCACCTGGGCTGTTACGGATATCACCGCAACACATCGCCAACAATTGACAAAATCGCAGCCGAAGGCATTCGATTTAACCAGGTCTATACAACAGACGCACCCTGCTTGCCGTCGCGCACCGCATTTTACTCCGGGCAATTCGGCATTCATTCGGGCGTCGTAGGACACGGCGGCACCGCATCAGAACGGAGAATAAATGGACCAAACCGCGGATTTCGAGATCGACTCGCCAACGAGGGACTGGCCGGATTCTTACAGCGTCAGGGCTTTAAAACATCCATGATCAGCCCCTTTGGACAGCGGCATGCCGCGTGGCACTTTTATGCCGGCTTCAACGAAATACATAACACCGGCAAAGGCGGCATGGAATCAGCCGAAGAAGTAACACCCGTAGTCGAAAAATGGCTGAATGACAATGCCGCGGACGACAACTGGTTTTTGCACATCAATTACTGGGATGTACACACCCCCTATCGCGCGCCAGCAGAATACGGCGAACCCTTTGCCGATGATCCTCTCCCAGCCTGGCTAACACCCGAATTGCTGGAAGAACACAAAAAACTCGTCGGCCCCCACACCGCGCAGGACATCATGATGTGGAACGACCGCCCCAATCCCCGCTTTCCCCGGCACCCCGGGCGCCTGGACAACATGGACGACCTGCGGCGAATGATCGACGGATACGACACCGCAATCCGGTACGTAGATGATCAAATTGCCATCATTGTGGGCATATTGGAAGACAAAGGCGTACTGGACGACACCGCGATCATCATCAGCGCGGATCACGGCGAAAACATGGGCGAACTCGGCATATACGGCGAACACGGAACAGCCGATCAGGCGACCTGCCATATACCGATGATTGTAAAATGGCCCGGCGGGCAGTCTGGAATCACAGACGAGGGCCTGCATTACAATATTGATTTAGCGCCCACATTAGCCGATCTTCTATGTGGGCAAAAACAAGCGTTGTGGGATGGCGAAAGTTACGCCCCTGTCATTACCGAAGGCGCAGATGCCGGGCGTAGCGAATTGATCTTGAGCCAGTGCGCGCATGTATGTCAGCGGGCTGTCCGCTTTGACGACTGGATTTATATCCGCACCTATCACGACGGATATCGACTTTACCCACGCGAACTATTGTTTAACCTATCAGACGACCCCTATGAAATGCGCGACGTCGCGTCTGAAAATCCCGATATATGCCGCGAGGCTGCGTATCGCCTCATGAACTGGCACGACCACATGATGGAAACCATGCCGCGACCCTACGACAACGATCCCCTCTGGACAGTCATGCAAGAAGGTGGACCAATGCACACCTGGGGAGCTTTCGAAGACTATTGCGATCGCCTTGCAGAAACCGACCGTGCAGAAGGCGCCGTCTTACTGCGCGAAAAATTTGGAAACAAATACCGCCATCCATAAAAGTAAGGAGTAAACCATGCTCACCCAGAAACAAATTGCGTTTTATCACGAACACGGATATCTCGGTGTGGAGAACGTGCTCAGTGAAAACGAAGTCAATGACCTGCGTCGGATAACCGATGAATATGTGGAAAAATCGCGGGAGGTCACCGATCACACCGAAGTATTCGACCTCGAACCCGGACACACACCCGAAAACCCAAAACTGAGACGCTTAAAAAGTCCGATTTTGCTACATGAAGTATATCGCAAAACCCTGCATCACGAGAAAATTTTGGGAATCGTATCGCAATTGATCGGATACGGCCTGCGGTGTAATGGCAACAAACTGAACATGAAGCAACCCGGCTACGGCAGCCCGGTCGAATGGCATCAGGACTGGGCATTTTATCCGCATAGCAACGACGACTTGCTCGCCGTGGGTATAGTACTCGACGACATGACAGAAGAGAACGGCCCCTTGCTCGTCATCCCCGGCTCGCACAAAGGGCCAATTTACGACCATCACCTCGAGGGCCATTTCTGTGGCGCCGTAACCGACTCTACCTTTAGCGACAAAGGCGCCGTACCCGTAATGGTCAAAGCAGGCGGCATCACAATCCACCACGTCCGCATGCTACACGGGTCAGTATCCAACACATCTGACAAACCCCGCCGACTGCTCCTATTTCAATACTGCGCGATCGATGCGTACCCCCTATCGGGCCTGAACAACTGGGATTTGTTCAATGAAACAATCGTGCGCGGTGAACCGACCAACGTCCCACGCGTGGAAGCCGTACCCGTGCGAATGCCCTGGCCGGGCGCACTCCGAAGCGGATCTATTTACGAATCGCAAACCGTGGTGAAAGAGTCAAAATTTTCCAAAGAACACTATAAAAAATGAATACAACAATTCTACGGTAATACAAAGCGCGAATAGACGAATAGACGAATAGACGAATAGACGAATAGACGAATAGACGAACCCCACCCTACCACCCCGAATTAGTCCGAACTGCGTCGTTGATTCGTTGATTCGTTCGCCGTCTCAATCCCGATAAGTAACAGCCGTGCCACTGGCACTGACCATAAGCATACTGCCCTCACCAACGGTATCGTAGTCGAGATCCACCCCAATGACGGCATTGGCACCCATACCGCGTGCCTGTTCGACCATTTCCTCAATGGCAAGATCTTTGGCTCTGCGGAGTTCTGACTCATACGCGGCTGAACGCCCGCCGACAATATCGCGGAGACTCGCAAAAATATCTTTGAAAAAATTGGCACCCAAAATGGCTTCACCCGTCACAATACCCTGATAGCTATCAACAGTTTTTCCCTCAATATTGGGGGTTGTCAACACGAGCATAAAAGCCTCCTTTTATATTGTTTTCCGATAGTTTCATCGAAAAAATATCTCATTGTACACAATCAGGCAAGAGCTAAGGTCTAAAACAACATTCAAAAAACAGGAGCTTTGACATGAACCACGTGAGCAAATCCATGCGGCAACAGTGGCAGGAGCAGGGATATTTACATCTCAAAAATGTAATCCCCAAAGACGAAGCAGCGGGTTACCTCGATGCGGCCAATGAAGTAATCGCAAAGTACGAAGCCAAATATCCCGAGGTCCTCGAAAAAGGCGTCTATACCATCATCCAAACGCTCTTCCGAACAAGTCGGATTGACGGATTAATGGACCATCCCAACTTATTCGGCACCATCCTCGACCTGATGGGACCTTATATCCAGATCATGGGATCGCAAATCTACGTGCGCTATCCAAATGACAAAACCGATAACTTGATCGGCTGGCACACCGATGCTGGACGCTCATTGGCACAAATTCGAGTCACGCCAGACAGTCTGCCATTAAACTTCAAAATACAGTTCTTCCTCACCGATATTCCACACGAAAATTGTGCAAACTTCTGTCTGGTACCCGGTAGCCATCGCCGCCCAATGCCCAAAGAGGCGCGCAATGAAACACCACCCGGCGCAATACAACTCATTGCCGAAGCGGGAGATTGCGCGATCTTCCCCAATACCATGTGGCACGCGGTTGCGCCAAATCACACAGACGTCGTGCGGCGCAGCATCACCTTTCGGTATGGCCAAATGTGGTGCAGACCCTACGATTACGAAAAATGTCCCGAAGAAGTGCTATCCCGCATGACACCTCGCCGCCGTCGGTTAATGGGTGATCTGGGCGAAAACTATACGGCGACAGATTATTTCAAACCATCCGACCAGATAAAAGTCATCATGGATGGCCTGGACTTTAAGTGTCCCAATGCTTAACAGCCCATAAAACCAAAAGCCCCGGACAATCCGGGGCTTTTTTTATATCCGTGCGACACTTTCGGGATACAAACTCGTCTTTTATTTCAACACGCGTGAATTGATTTCTCGTGGAGCATTCGTGGAACAGATTGAAGACAGCGCGCTCATCGCTCAAATTCTGGATGGCGACCGCAAAGCATTCGCAATTCTGGTGCAACGCTATTCGCGATATGTGTATGCCCAAATTGCCCGATCCATACGATTGGTTGACGACGTAGAAGATCTGGTCCAAATCGTATTTATCAAAGCGTACGAAAATCTGCACCAACTTCGCAAACCCGACCGATTTAGACCCTGGTTACACAGCATCATACGCAACGCCGTCAACTCCCATCATCGCCGTCGAGCCGTGCAATTGCGGAAGGATTAAATCACACCTGCATTCTCCAATGCCGCCTGAACCTGCCTTTCCTGCTCGGCAGACGACGGTGGCATTGGCGGGCGCGGCACACCTCCATTACGTCCCTGCAGCTTCATCGCATACTTGGTATTTGCGGGCAAATTATCATCAAAAATCGCATTCCAAATCGGCAGCAACTTTTCGTGTAAATCCAACGCCTTTTTATGATCACCTGCACGACACGCATCCCACACCGCCACACACAACTCGGGCACCGCCGTCAAAATCGCCGCAATCGCACCGTGCGCCCCTAAAACAAATGACGGATACAACAACGCATCTACCGCAGTCATAATCCGTGCTCGATCTCCCGCCATCAACAACAAATCAGCCAGCAACTTCATATCTCCCGCACTCTGCTTCACCCCCACCACACCTTCCACCGCGTCAATAATCCGCGTCAACAACTCCGGCGACAAATACGTCCACGGCACCACATTGTAAATCATCACCGGCAATCCCGTCCCCTCACACAACGCCTCAAAATGCCTGACCATCGCATCATCATCTGGCCGAAACAAATAATGCACCGGCGTCACCTGCAACGCCACCGGACCCAAATCGGCCACAGCCTTCCCCCGCTCAATTGCCGACTTCGTACTATCCGTAATAATCCCCGTAATCACTGGCACTCGCCCATCGGCTTCCTCCACTGCCCATTGCGTCAACTGCCTCACCTCATCATCTCCGAGCGTATGCCCCTCGCCCGTACTCCCCGTCACCGCCACCCCGTGCACCTCTGCCGTCTCAACCATATACTGAATTTCCGCACGAAACGCCCCCTCATCAAGCGAGTCATCCTCTCGAAACGGCGTTACCACTGGCGGCACAATCCCATAAATAGAATCCATCATCTCCTCCTCAATGCGTGTGACCACAAATATTAATCCTGAAAAAACATCACTCCTACAGAGGTCAAACTGATTATTGCGTTATAAAAAAAGCCCTGGAAAAATCCGGGGCTTATTATCAACTTTTTACTTAC
Organism: Gemmatimonadota bacterium; assembly: GCA_026705765.1. NCBI lineage: Bacteria > Pseudomonadati > Gemmatimonadota > Gemmatimonadota bacterium. The sequence continues at coordinate 6,793 of JAPPAB010000101.1, read as the reverse complement.
AACATCTCAGACATTCGAGATCGGCGCATAGTGTAATACGATAAACTGGTTGGGACGTAAACCAACTGATTCATAGGTGCGACCTTCCCGATCACAAAATTCAACTTCAAACGCTTGACCATCCGAAAGCACCTCAACAATTGTTCCAACCTGCCCCTGACAGAGATCATACTCAGCAATATCTTCGGTCAATGCAACCACATCTAAAAGTTTGTTGTCTTTATCCATATCACTTCGTGGTCAATAGTCAGTTGTAGATTACACCCTTGAGTTCGCCCGCTTTTGACGTCACATCTTGCGTCTTTCATCTATCTCATATCCTGCTTCCAATTCCCGTATCAGAAGATCCATCTGCTCAGGCTCTTTTTCGTACGTATTGAATGATTTTACAGCTTCTGTTGCGATCTCTACCGACCTCTTTTCTTTGTCAATACCGATATATCTTCTTCCCTCACTTAATGCTGCCAAAGCAGTCGTGCCACTTCCTATAAAGCAATCGAGCACAATTTCATCAGGCTCAGTAAATAGCTTAATTGCTCTGCGAGGCAACTCAACTGGAAACTTAGAATCATGATCTGAATTGCTGCGTACAGAAGGAATCTCCCATACACCTCTGGAACCCCAATTTACCCATTCTTGTTTTGTAAGCCTTGATCGATCAACCTTCGTTATACCCGGCTTCCAAAAAATATAAATATATTCGGACTCATCTACAGAACGGTATGATATGGTATGCCACCTCGAGTTCTCCCAGGCGGCGTCTTTTACCCATATACGCCGATCATATAAATAAAAACCTGCATCTGTAGCAGCTTTTTCTATTAATTCCCCAACGAGATAGACCCTTGTTTGAGATTGATATTTCCCACCTCTAATATTGTTACCGTTAAGCCGCCGATCTATTGTTTGCTCGCTGCATCCGAAGTGTTCTGCAAGTTTGTACCTATTCCAATTGGGATGCTGTTGTACAACCTTAAGTATATCTTCTTTTGTAAGATTAATTTTCCGACGAGAAATGTTTTCCGCCATAATTTTGGGCATCGTCTCATCCTTAAAACACAATATATCGGCAATATTGATTACTAAAAATCCACCGGGTTTTACAATGGGAAAATGTAGTTTAATCACCTTTTGCAGAAGATTTTTCCAATCTTCAAATGATAAATCCTTCTCGTATTCTTTCCCGACGTAATACGGAGGAGACCAGATACTGAGCGCAATGGATTCTCGTTCAATTCTCCCCAAAAGCTCCTGCGAATCGCCGTGATATATTGCGTTCGGAGCAAGTGATTTAAACAAGTTTACGATTGCCATGACCCTATACACTCCTGTCTTTTTTCATCATAAGTAAGCCTTTGTATTCGCCACGAAGCCTTGGCCTTTAATCTGCTAAAGCCTACTCTTACCCTGAAATCTTCACCTAATATCGGTGCATTTCTACCAGCCAACCAGATGCCATCATCAACCGTTGGATTATACCTTCCTTGCAATTTTCCATTTGGAATTGCTATCATAGTCACTTCACGCAAATGATGACGACCTAAACGATCATCGTAGCTGAAATGAATAAGGCATGTCGTTGTGAGATAATTTTTATCTCCATATCTGGATATTTCTGGCAAAAACCCTTTTTCATTAACCTGAGCACCGGACCGCCGTTGTCTCACCCACATGGACGTTTGTGACATCTGAATCGTTGCAGAACGATTTTCCTTCTCTGCTTTTGAGTCAATAAGTAATGCCTGTCTGACGGTTTGATCAGGAAGAATCACATATCGTGCTTTTTTATAATCAACTGTTCCATATACTCTCTGTTGCACATTAAATCCTGAAAGTCGATCAAGCAATTCTCGCGTTATATCTTCAGCAATATCTTTAACGCTATCAGGCGATCTAAGGAATATTTCATGTGCTTCCATTCCGAAATCATAAACCGCTTGAAATATCCAACGCAACGTGAGCTTTTCGATTTCCTCGATTTCATCCAAGGATAGAATGTCTGGATCTTTTTCCGTCATGTATTTACGTGATATGTGACTTTAAAATGGGTATTTGATTTTGCTACAAACATAGACAGAAATTTATAAGCTGTCAACCATCGACAGGCGTTATATCCTGCTGCAAACCACAACACCATTCTGACACCATCTGGCGTTCGTGTTGCAGATTCTGAAAAAGGGAATTATTTTACACAAGCTCAATTTTCAGCATTCAGAAACCTTTTTGGGAGGGTCACACATGAACATCATTGTCGTAATGTCCGACACCTTGCGTTATGATCACCTGGGGTGTCACGGAAATACCTGGATCCACACGCCGCATATAGACGCATTCTCCAAACGCTGCATGGTCTTTGACCGCGCGTATCAGGCATCATTCCCAACAATACCCACGCGCACAGACATGATGACCGGCAGGCTGACATTCCCCTTTCGAGGCTGGACGCCACTTCCCGAAGATGAAGTCATCTTGTCCGAACTCCTCACAGACGCGGGATATGTCACCATGCTCTTGTGCGACACACCGCACCTGGTAAGAGACGGACATCAATTTGACCGCGGATTTTTGGGCTGGGAATGGATTCGCGGACAAGAAGGCGACCGCTCAATCACAGATGATATACCCGTCCCCCTCGAATCAGTCCCCGAAAAAATTCGCACACCTGAGCGCATGCAACAATATCACTACCGCTGGCGTGCAGCACACTGGGAAACAGAACGCGACACCTTTGTCGCACGCACCATGCAACGCGCCGCAGACTGGCTGGAAGCAAACCACACCCACGAAAAATTCTTCCTCTACATCGACACCTTTGATCCTCACGAACCGTGGGACCCCCCCGCGCACTATGTCAATATGTACAACCCCGACTACACAGGCGAAGTCATCGACCATCCCATTTACGACTATTGCGATTACCTGAGCGCAGAAGAAATCAAACACACGCAGGCACTATACGCAGGTGAAGTCACACTCATGGACACCTGGGTCGGTCACCTGTTGGAAAAAGTAGAAAACCTGAACCTCTGGGAAGACACAGCCGTAATCTTCATGTCTGACCACGGACACTACATCGGCGACCACGGACGCATTGGCAAAAGCGGACAGGGACCAGATGGCGACTGGCCCTATTACGAAGAAGTATCCCACACAGCTTTCATGGGATATGTACCCGGCAGCAACGCAGCCGGAAAACGCACAAAAGCCTTAACACAACCCGTCGATTTCATGCCCACAATACTCGACCTTGCAGGCATAAAAAAACCCGATGGACTACACGGGATATCAGTCGCCCCCATCTTAAAAGGCGAAAAAGCAGAAGAACAACGGAAAGTCGCCGTCACATCGGCAACCCTGCCCGTGCGCGAAGACCGCAGCGTGTGCTCCAGCATCACAGACGGCAACTGGACCTTGCACTATCGCGGACCCAACTGGCCAGCGGAACTATACGACCTCCAAACAGACCTCGCGCAAAAGAACAACGTGTATAACCAGCAAAACATGGCCGAAGCACAGCGACTGCACAAAGCATATCTGGAAGTATTAAAAGGCGCGGGAACGCCTGAGGAAAAATTCGCATTGCGAACCGAATTGCCCAATGCCTGAAAATTCAAATGGCGCCATCGCTTCGGAGCTTCTCAATCTCTGGCATCGAATATCCGAGATACTCGCCCAAGATCGACTCGTTGTGTTCCCCCAGTGAAGGCCCGCGCCGGGGTTCAACCGATCCACCGCCGACATCTATGGGACTCGCCACCACCCGGACGGCTCCGAACTCCGGATGCGGCAACTCCAGTATCATATTATCTTCGGCCACCTGCGGGTCGGCAAAAGCCTGCGCAACCGTATTCACGGGCGCGCAGGGCACCTTGCCCTTGAGCAGCGCCAGCCAATCGTCGGTCGTCTTCTTGCGGAAGAGATCCTTCAGAATCGGAACCAGAACATCCCGGTTCTCCAGGCGATCAGCAAAAGAGCAGAACCGGGAATCTTCCGCCAGTTCCGGCACCCCCAGAACACGTACCAGATTTTGAAAAAACTTCTCCTTTGCGCACATGATCACCAGCCATCCGTCCCTGGTCGGCACCACCTGCGACGGGATCTGTGACGGATGAGAAGAATCCGGCGTCCGATGCGCCTGATACCCTCTGGTCAGGAACCACGCCGCCACATATCCCAGATTCGCCAGTGCCGTATCGAACAGATTCACATCTACGTCGCACCCCAGACCCGTCTGTCTGGCGCGGAAGATCGCGCTGACCATACCCAGAGACGCCATGGTGCCCGCGCCGAGATCCACGAGAGAAAGTCCTGTCTTCGTCGGCGGACCGTCAGGCTCGCCCGTAAGACTCATCCATCCGGCATATCCCTGCATCAGATAATCGTATCCCGGTTCACCCGCCCGAGACCCATGCCGTCCGAACGCGGAAAGCGAGCAGCACACAATGGAAGCCTTGATCGCACGCAGCGCCGGATAATCCAGACCCAGCCGAGCCGGAAGGTCTCCGCGCAGATTGTTGAACACCCCATCCGAAATCCCCACCAGCCGATGCAACACCTCCCGCCCTCCTGGATGCTGCAAATTCAGCGTCATACTCTTCTTGTTTCGGTTGAAACTCTGGAAATACACGCTATCCTGATCAGCCGTATAAGGTGGCACATAACGCGCGACATCGCCGCCCGTCTCGGGATTCTCGATCTTGATGATCTCCGCCCCAAGGTCCGCCAGCATCATCGTTGCCCACGGCCCCGCTCCGAACTGCTCCACCGAGACAATCCTTATTCCATTCAGGGGCGGATGTTGGTTTTGATCGTGCAAGTTAACCCTCTTCCTCAAGGCGATCCAGGATCCAGCGCGCCCGTTCCAAAATCGGCCTATCTACCATCCGACCATCTACAGTCGCCGGGCCTTCGTCCGCCCGCCGTTCAAAAGCCTCAACAATTCGCCGTGCCCACCTCTCCTCGACCTCCGTGGGACTGAAAATTTCATTCACCATCCCAACCTGACCCGGATGAATCACGGCTTTTCCGGCAAACCCCAGATCTCTGGCCCGTCGCGCCTCCACAGCCAACCCGTCAAGATCGCTGATGTCCGTAAATACCTTGTCTATAGCCCGGATTTTCCCGCTTGCCGCGGCCACCGCCAGAGCCGATCGGGCGTAATTGACCAATCCCTGTCCCGGGTGCGAAAAAAGGCCCATATCCAGCGCGAAATCCTCCGCGCCGAACATAAGCCCCACCAGCCTGGGTGTAACGGATGCGATCGCAGGCGCCTGAACCAGACCCCGGGCGCTCTCAATGGTTGCCAGAAGCCCGACGCCTCCAGATGGAATACCCGCTCTGGTCTCGTGCCGGTCCAGCCACCGGCACACCTGAAGCACATCCTCTGGACCCTGCACTTTGGACAACACGAGCCCCTGCAGCCCCGCACGCGCGATCACCTGCAGATCGGCGTCCAATTCGGATGAACCAGCATCGTGAACCCTGACGAACCGCGTTGAGCCGCCATGCGGGCCATCCAGCGCGGCAGCGACACGACTGCGCGCAACATCCTTCTCAGCCTCCGGGACGCCGTCCTCCAGATCGAATATCAACACATCCGCCGGCAGGCCCAGAGCCTTGTCGATCATACGCTGCCGGTGCCCCGGTACAAAAAGCCAGGACCGCATCGACTTCACCCGTCTTTCTCCTCGTGAATTTCGGGAAAAGTATCCGCCAACGGCGCGTGCGCCCTCTTATAGACCATCACACTGCGAGTCAGATCTATGACGACGCGGCCGTGCTGATTCACGCCCCGCGTGCGAACCTTCACAATCCCTGCTTCCGGAAACGACTTCGACTCCCGCCTGGCGAGCACCTCCGTCTCGCAATAGAGCGTATCTCCCACAAATACAGGGTTCGGAAGCCGGATCTCGCTCCAACCCAGGTTCGCCATCGCCTGCTCGCTCACGTCCGGGACACTCATCCCCACGACCAGCGCGAGCGTAAACGTGCTGTTCACCAGAATCTTTCCCCACCGCGTCCGACGGGCGTACTCCTCGTCAAAGTGAAGCGGATTGGTATTCAGGGTCAGATGCGTAAACAACTGGTTGTCAGCCGTCGTCACCGTCCGCCCGAACCGGCTTCGGTAGATTTCGCCCACCTCGAAATCCTCATAGCATCTCCCGGTCCAGCCCGGTATCACTTTTTTCTCTATTTTCTCCATACCAGACCCCTTTGCGTCAATAACGCCCAATATAATATTCGCCGCAATCCGATGTCCACCGCTTTATCGCCCTCTCTACTCATCACTCGTTCGTCCCCCGGCGCATTTCAAAGATACGCACGACAATGTACATACCCAGTGAAACGATAAAAAAGACGAGCAACATCCACGCGATAGATTGCAGAGATTCGATAATCGTGCGATAGATCTCGAGCACCCAGCGTTCGGTAGTCAGCTCAAAGGGTGGCACATCGCGAGATTCGCCTGCGGAATCGAAAGACTCCTGCGGTAAAATATAGCGCTCCAGCGAACGGACGCGCACACCGCCAGAAATACCCACCACAAAAATCGCAAACTTCATATAGCGCACCCATGCGCTTGCTATCGCATCGTCAATAAGCCGGTGAAGGATACTATTGATCGCGCTACTAAACGCACGCACGGCAATAAAAGACACGAGAGCGGCGACTACGAGCGTGATGAGGAGAAGTGTGAAGAACATGTGAGTACCTCCAAAGTAATCGTAGTGGGTCAAAAATCAACGAATCAACGAATCAACGAATCAACGAATCAACGAATCAACGAATCAAC
>JAPPAB010000100.1 GCA_026705765.1 Gemmatimonadota bacterium | reverse complement strand
CGACCGTCTGTTGAGGTCTCATCGCTGAAGCGACAACAACGGCTGCATGTGCTGCTGCACCCGACGAAATCCCCACCAGCAAGCCCTCTTCTCGCGCCAGGCGCTTTGACATCTTGCGCGCATCCGAATTGGATACGGCAATCACGCGATCCAGTATCTCCGTATTCAGCACATCCGGAATCATGCCCGCGCCCAGGCCATCGATCTCTGTAGGGCCGGGTTCTCCACCCGATAGCACTGCAGAATCCCCTGGCTCTACCCCGACGACTATGACATCTGATCGCACTTGCTTAAAAACTTCGCCCACGCCAGTCACGGTCCCACCCGTTCCCACACCTGCGACAAAAGCATCGGGAACGCCCTCGAGTTGTGAAATCATCTCGCGGGCGGTAGTCTGCCGGTGAATCTCGGGATTGGCGGGATTTTCAAACTGCATCGGAATAAAACAATTTTTGTCCTTAAGCGTCCACGCTTTTTCAATCGCGCCGCGCATCCCCTCGCGAGCGGATGTTAGCACAACCTCGGCGCCATAAGCTTTGAGCAATCGGGTGCGCTCGTCGCTGACTCCTTCCGGCATGGTAATGATCAGCCGGTAATTTTTTATCGCAGCCACCATAGCAAGGCCAATACCCGTATTGCCACTGGTCGGTTCCACAATGGTCATACCGGGTTTGAGTTGCCCATTTTTTTCTGCTGCCTCGACCATAGCGAGAGCCGTGCGATCTTTCACACTACCCGCCGGATTAAAAAATTCCAATTTCGCCCAAATCTGCGCACCATTTACAGGCCCGACTGAGTTTAGCTGTACCATGGGCGTATTGCCCACCAGATCCAGAATCGTATGTCCGGTTTTCGCGCCATCCATAATCAAATCCGGAATGTGACAGGCATCTGACGCGCCCGATACTTTCGACACAAATCGTCAAATGTCACCGATGACAGGACATCGTGTACAGCGGTTCCCACAGCTTCCCACACGTCATTGAGCACATCTGTTCCCACATCTTCAGCCTTCTCGCGCTTATCCACCAAATTGACAGGTCCCTCCAGAGCAGCCAGTACCTCTTCCACAGTCAGTTCATCCGGACGTTTCAACAACACATGTCCGCCTTTGGGACCGCGAATACTGTGAACCAAACCGGCTTTTCGCAAAAGATTGAGCAACTGTACCAAATACGCTGCGGGGATATTTTGCCGTGCAGCGATATCGGTACGCAAAACTGGCCCTTCCCCATCGTGCAAACACAGGTCTAAGACCGCGCGCAAACCGTAGTCACCTTTAGCGGAAATGTGCATCATAAGTCAGATATCTTACCGATTAAAAGGAACACCCGCCGGCAATCGCAGGCACAATAGTCACCTGATCGCCATCTCTGAGATCAGTATCGGGTCCATCCAGAAAACGAATATCCTCTTCGTTGACATACACATTGACAAAGCGTCGAATAGCACCCGACTCATCGACCATGTGCTCCTTAATACCCGCATGCTGTGCTTCGAGATTATCGAGAGCTTCCCCAACCGTCGCGCCCTGCACTTCTACATCGGATTGATCACCTGTAAACTTGCGCAGAGGCGTTGGAATCCGAACTGTTACAGCCATTTGTTACCTCCTTTTTTATTTTTTACTTAATCTCCACTTCCTCAAATTTTGACGACGAATCACGCCATTGAAAAACTTTTTCTCCGCCGACATCCACCCGGGCATTTTTTACGGGAATAATGGGATAAACCACGCCCGGATAGGCTGGTTCACCAAAAAATGTCGCCGCATCTTGATCCTCTTGAGAAAAATAAGCATCCACATCGATATGCGAATGATAGATCGCGACAATCCGCCCGCCCGCTTGTTCCGCCTCCGATTGGATTTTCATCACATGCATATCGTTCATGCGATAGGCCGTCCTGGAAGTACGCGGATGGGTCTCGGGATCGGCAGCGTGCAACTTGTCCTGGATATTCTCACACGGATGAATCGTCTGCACCCCCGAAGCATCTTCGGTCACAATACCACAACATTCAGCCGGATATTCCCGCTGTGCGTGGACAAACATGGCATCCCAAATCGCTTTGTCAAACATCGCTACCCCATAGAATCGAGCCGCCACAGGGGCGTACTCATATACTTTTCCCCGCTATCGGGAAACAGCGTGACGATGACCCCTTTATCGAGAGTCTCGGCAACTCTTAGAGCAGCGGCCATCGCCGCACCACAAGACTGTCCCACCAGCAGACCCATATCTCGCGTCAACCACCGCGCAATATCATACGCATCTTCTGTTTCAATCCGAATCTTCTGGTCCCAAACCGATGGATCGTAAATACCGGGCACAATAGACACATCCATATTTTTCAGACCCTCAATCCCGTGAAATTCGGGTGGCTCAACGGCAATAATCTGCACATCGGGATTAAATGCCTTCAGACCTCTGCCAGTACCCATAACAGTACCACTCGTGCCCAACGTCGCCACAAAATGCGTCACCCTGCCCTGGGTCTGCGACCAGATTTCCGGTGCTGTGTGCAAATAATGCGCCCTGGAATTGGACGGATTATTGTACTGATCGGGTTTGTAATACAAATCGGGATTTGAAGCCAGAAGTTCTCGACATTTCAAAATCGCACCATCTGAGCCTTCGAGAGGATCGCTCAACACCAGATCAGCCCCATAAGACTGAATGACGTATCGCCGCTCAATGCTCACGCTCTCGGGCATAACCAACTCGACGCGGTATCCCTTTGCCGCGCCGATCATCGCATACGCAATACCCGTATTGCCCGAAGTCGAATCCAGAATCACTTTCTCCGGCGTGAGCACACCCGCTTTTTCAGCATCTTCAATCATCTGCAAAGCGGGGCGATCCTTGACCGATCCGCCCGGGTTAAACATCTCCAACTTCGCCCAGATTTCAACCTCGGGATTGATCTTGTCATCCAATTCCCGGATACGCAACAGCGGCGTATTGCCTATCGCGCCGAGAACTGAATGTCGGATACCAGAACGCTTTGATAGCTTTTTGCTACGCATAAATGGCCTTTAGCCGTTATTATCAAGAAATTAGTATCGCCCACGCGCTTCCATAAACCAAAAACGACCCCACGAGAGGGCCGCGATTACATCCAAATAATACTATTTTCGACATTATGTCAAGATTCAACAGGCACGGCATTAACCGCCGCATCAATAGGCTGTAAAAAGGTGTGAATACCGCACTCCGTCTTATCCGAACCCGCCCAGCGACCGGCGCGTTCATCTACACATCCATCCACAGCTTTAGTACAGGGCCAGCATCCTATCGTGGCAAAGCCCTGATCCATCAAGGGATTATAGGGCACATCGTGTTCGACAATATAATCCCAGACCTGTTTGCGCGTCCACGGAGCCATGGGATTCAATTTGAGCAACGCGCGCCCATCTGTTTCATAGTATTCCAGAATGGGAATTTGGCTGCGGGTATCGCTCTGATCTCGCCGGCGGCTGTTAATCCAGCCATTCAACTGGGACAACTTGCGCTGCAAAGGCTCGACTTTCCGCAGCCAGCAACACCGGTCGGCATCCCGTCTGTAGAGTTCATCACCGTAATCACGCGCTTGCTCTTCAACACTCAAACGAGAATGCACCCGCTCAATCTCAATCCCATAGCGCGCCTCCACGCGGTCGATCAAACTCAGGGTCTCGGGAAACAGAAAACCCGTGTCAATTGTAAATACGGGAATTTGCGGCGCAACCTTTTGCATCACGTCGAGCAAAACCATGCCACTGGCACCAAAAGCAGTACCAAACGCCACGCGGGAACCCAGCGTCTCCCATGCCCAGATCAAAATATCTTCCAGAGGTGCCGTTTCAAGAGCCAGGGATTGCGCGTTTAATTTTTCTCGGGTAAGCACAAACATCTCCTATTCTTGAGTTCGTTGATTCACAATATATTTAATACCCGTTGTGATGTCAAGTTGTCGCGCAATATCGCGGTTCCAAATCATTATTTTTATTTATAACTTTCTTGACCTTTGCAAAACAATATAATAGATTTATTTACTATCTTTACTCGCAATGGGCGCAAAAAAAGCCCTGAAATTATTGTGATTCAGGGCCATTTTGTAATAGTGAGCGCGGCAGGATTCGAACCTGCGACCCACGGCTTAAAAGGCCGTTGCTCTACCGCCTGAGCTACGCGCCCATCCAGAATTTTGGTTGAGAATGGGAAAATATACCATTCTCCCAAAATCTGTCAAGCAAAAGGGAAAAAATAATCCCATGATGCGCCGTCGCCGAAAAGGCAGAATCGTCAAATGGCTACTCTGGGTCTTCGGTGTGATTGGGGCCATTGCACTCGCCCTCGCACTGATCCAGATTGACGATATTGTGATGGCTCAAGGCATTGTAGAACCGGGAGACAAAATATATATCAACTCGCCCATGAGCCAGGACATCCACGAAATCCTCGCAGAACCCGGTGACTCCGTCATAGCCGGTCAACCCGTCGCCCGACTCTACGACGGCAATTTGAGAGCGGCAGCAGCAACCGCCGAACAAGAAATCAAACGGGAAATCGCCAATCTCGAAGCCGCACAGGCACGGCTTGCCCTGCTGCGCGCACAGCCAACCCCCGAAGAACTCAAAATAGCCGAATCGCGCGTTGAGCAAGCGCGCATTAATCTCACGGCTCGGCAACAGGACCTCAAACGCGCCCAGGCTCTCTATGAAGGCCAGCGGCTCTTCAGCCAGGAAGACTACGAACGCGCCAAAACCAATTACGACCTGGCTGAAGCCAGCTTAAAAGTCGAACTCGAAAATCTCAATCTGGTAAGACGCGGTCCCCTGCCCGCTGAAATTCAACAGGCCGAAGCAGCAGTGCGTCAAACCCAGGCATCTCTGGACAAGGCAAAACACAATCTCGAAGCCGCGCGCGAAGCCCTCGAACGCGCCACCTTGCGTGCGCCAGTCAGTGGCGTGGTAGCCCGCCAGGATCTCTATCCGGGCATGCAGGCCAGTCAGGGAGCCATTGTCATGATCATCGCAGGAGAAGGTGAAGGGACAGTCATCGGTGCCTGGATGCCCGAAACCAGTGCCTGGAAAGTGCGCCCCGGTCAACCCGTCGAAATATTGAGCAATCTCTTCACTGACCGCGAGGGATTTGTCGGTCATGGCGAAGTGTCCGAAGTCCATGGGTATGCCATCCACGAAGGCAATGTTCGCACCTTTGGTCTGGAAGTCGCCGTCAAGCAAACCCCCATTGCCCTGAGCTTTGGATCTACCGCTGATTTGCGTATCTACGTGGGGCGTCGCAGCATTTTGCAAACCATCCTCGGCTGGGAAAGCAACACCCAGTTCAATCAGGTAAAATCATTGATTGATTCAATCCAAACCTCACAGCCCAACACCATCAATACGCCACAACCCGATACTATTAGTATCCCACAACCCGATACCACCAATGCCTCACAGCCCGATACCATCAGTAATGAGTAGTCAGCCCACCTTTTCCTTCTCAATTCCAACAAAATCCTTGCTCGTTTTTTTACCCTATTATATTTTTTCCTGCCAAAATATCCCGGGGGCACACTGTCGTGCCCCGATTTGAACCCCTTTGGAGGACGCAATGGCAACAGCAAAACAAGAAGAAAAATACGTCTATTTCTTTGGCGATGGCAACGCCGAAGGCTCTGCAGAAATGCGCAACTTGCTCGGTGGCAAAGGCGCGAACCTCGCAGAAATGTCGGGCCTGGGTATTCCCGTGCCTGCTGGATTTACCATCACCACCGAGGTTTGCACATATTATTACGATCACGACAAACAATATCCCGACGCACTTGAAAAACAGGTAATGGACAACGTTGCCAAACTCGAAAATGTTATGGGCAGCAAATTCGGCGATGCGACAAACCCATTGCTTCTCTCCGTGCGCTCGGGTGCGCGCGTCTCCATGCCCGGCATGATGGAAACCGTACTCAACCTCGGCCTCAATGATGAAATCACAGAAGGCCTCATCGCCAAAAGCAACAACCCGCGTTTTGGATGGGACTCTTATCGCCGCTTCATCCAGACCTATGGCGATGTGGTAATGGGCGTAGCTCCTGAGGGCCTCGAAATAGACCCCTTTGAAGCCGCTATTGAGGAAGTAAAAGAAAAGCGCGGCATCGAAGACGACCTCGACATGACCGTAGAGGACCTCAAAACCCTCGTCGATATGTTCAAAGACATCGTCAAAACGCGCACGGGACAAAATTTCCCCACCGACCCCATCGAGCAACTCTGGGGTGGTATTGGCGCGGTATTTGGATCCTGGCAGGCGGATCGCGCCATCACTTATCGGCGTCTGGAAAATATCCCTGGAGACTGGGGAACAGCCGTCAACGTACAGTCCATGGTCTATGGCAACATGGGCGATGACTGCGCCACAGGCGTTGCATTTACGCGCGACCCATCCACGGGTGAAAACACATTTTACGGGGAATTTCTCACCAACGCACAGGGCGAAGACGTGGTCGCAGGCGTGCGCACGCCCGAACCCGTAGATCTCCTGGCGGGCAGACTTCCCGAAGCCTATCAAACACTCGAAGGCATCTATCAAACACTCGAAAAGCACTATCGGGACATGCAGGACATCGAATTTACAGTGCAACAGGGCAAACTCTGGATGCTACAAACCCGAGGTGGCAAGCGCACAGCCGCTGCCGCCGTCAAAATTGCCGTTGACATGGTCAACGAAGGACTGATCACCCAAAACGAAGCCGTGCAGCGCGTGGACCCCGAACAACTCGACCAACTCCTGCACCCCACATTCGATCCTTCAGTTGAACGCAATGTCTTGGCTACGGGATTACCCGCTTCACCGGGTGCTGCCTCGGGAAAGGTCGTCTTTCTCGCCGAAGAAGCCGAAGAAGCCGCCGAACAGGGCGAGCATGTTCTGCTGGTGCGTCTTGAAACCTCGCCTGAAGATATCGGCGGCATGAACGCCGCACAGGGCATTCTCACCGCACGCGGGGGCATGACCTCGCACGCCGCTGTGGTTGCTCGCGGCATGGGCAAATGCTGTGTAGCTGGTTGTGGCGACCTCGTCATCGACTACACAGCGAATCAATTCTCCGTCGGTGATACGGTGGTCAAAGGCGGCGACTGGGTCTCCATTGACGGCTCTACGGGTGAAGTCATGCTCGGCCAGGTCCCCACACAAGAGCCTGAACTCTCGGGTGATTTTGCCACCTTGATGAGCTGGGCCGACGAGATTCGCACGCTCGATGTGCGCACCAATGCTGACACACCACACGATTCGGCTGTTGCGCGCGACTTTGGCGCCGAAGGCATTGGCCTGTGTCGCACGGAACACATGTTCTTTGAAGGCGACCGCATCAATATCGTGCGCGAAATGATTCTCGCCGATGATGAAGAAGGCCGCCGTCGCGCCCTCGAAAAGCTGTTGCCCATCCAGCGCGGCGATTTTGAAGGCATTTTCAATGCCATGGCAGGGCTGCCCGTAACCGTTCGCCTGCTCGATCCTCCCCTGCACGAGTTTCTCCCTCACGAGAGCGACCAGCAAGAGGAAATGGCAAGGCGACTCGATACCTCGTTGCGCGTGATTCAGGACAAGGTCGAATCCCTCAACGAATTTAATCCCATGCTCGGGCACCGCGGCTGTCGGCTGGGCATCACCTATCCAGAAATTTACGAAATGCAGGTGCGCGCCATCCTCGAAGCCGCCGCCAATGTGGGATCCAAAGCTGTTCCCGAAATCATGATCCCACTCGTGGGCGCGGTCAAAGAATTTACCGAACTCAAAATCATGACAGACCGCGTGGCTCGCGCAGTGGAAAGCGAAACCGGCAAGCGCGTCGCGTATCTCATTGGCACCATGATCGAAATCCCCCGCGCTGCCCTCACCGCTGCCGAAATTGCCGAACACGCAGAGTTTTTCTCGTTTGGCACCAATGATCTCACGCAAATGACCTATGGTTACTCGCGCGATGACGCCGGCAAATTCCTGGGCGAATACGTCGAAAAGGGCATCCTCGAAAACGATCCCTTCCAGACCCTCGACCAGACCGGTGTGGGACAACTCGTCGAACTCGGCACCAAAAACGGACGCGGCGCCCGCGGCGACCTCAAAGTGGGCATCTGCGGCGAACACGGCGGCGATCCGTCCTCTGTACACTTCTGCCACAACATCGGCATGGACTACGTCTCCTGCTCTCCCTTCCGCGTACCCATCGCCCGCCTCGCAGCCGCCCACGCTGCACTGGAAGATTAATCTCCTATTTTGTACACAACAGTGCCCGCTTCCATTGAGGAGGCGGGCACTCGTGTATGTATGTCGTCAAACGACGCTGCAGTTTTCAAAGATATTGCTAAAACATAAAACTCACTCCCAGCCGCATATTGATGGGATTTCCCGGAGTGAAGTGGATCTCCGAGACAGGTTCTACTTCGTCCTGTAGGCGCGATTCCGTGTCGAATTGCGCTTCGCTCCAAGTCGTATTCAACACGTTCTCGACGCCCAAATTGAGCCTCCAGACCCCTCGGCGATAGACGCCATTGAAATCAACCACGGTATAGCCAGTGGCCGTGATGCTACCATCCTCGTTGGCAGGTCGGTTGCCAATATGGCGGTAGCGCAAGCTGCCTTCCAGGCCCGTGGGATGACGCCATGTCAAGCCGCCAGTAGAGGTCAGGTTGGGAGCCAGCGGAATCTCGTTGGCACCTTCTGGTTCATTTACAGCCTCACCTTGAGCGAGATTGAGATCGATATCCGCCCACAGCGAGGGGTGTATTTGGAGACGGGCTTCCATATCCAGTCCCGCCCGCCGGGTTTTCCCACTGGCTTCCGTGGTGCCAGCATCGCCGACAAAAACAAATTCGCTTTCCAGGTCCATCCACCACAGTGCCGCTCCCAAATTCAATTGGTTGAACAACCGAGCCTGAAGACCTGTTTCGGCCCCCACAGCCCGGGGCAGGGTGCCTTCTTCGAGATGTCCCGGATCAATGTATCGCCCTGTCAACTCCGCAGCAATGTCAGCCTCGCTTTGTCCATCGCGCCGCATGGTCCGAAGAATCTGTGAAGCCCGGGCATCGATAACGTTGTTGCGGGCGTCGTTAGAGTGAAATCCGGTGCCAAAATTGGCAAAAAGATCTAAGATGCGACTGGGACTATACACCAGGGCCGCTTTCGGACTGAGAATGGCGGCGTGGGCAAAGCCCGAGGCATGGGGCAGATCGGTGGGACGCCCTTCGAGGTGGTCGTCAACATTGAAGGTAAAATAATCGCCGCGCAACCCCAGCACCAATTGCAGGCGCGGCGTGAGGACAATCTCCTGTTGGCCCCACAGGAACAGGTTGCGCTCTATTACATCGGCCTCAACCAGAGGGTTTAGGCGTTGGCGGTCGGGGCTTTTCCACAACGCCACGGCCGCATTATCGGCACGCAGGCCGCCCCCCAGTGTCGTATGGATCGAGTACGGGCCCAAGTTGTGATAGAAAGTATAGCGGCTGTTGATGCCAGCGACTTGGCGGTTATCGGTTTGTTCGATGCCGTCGCCGCGCTCGGGATCGTCGAGGAAGAACGTAAAATTGGAAAACAGTTTGAACTGGTAGTTGACCAAATACGCCAGTAGATCAAAGGAACTGATGCCCGGCCCTTCGGCGTGGAAATTGATATGGAAATCTTGACGTCCGGTGGTGCCGCCCTCCATATCATCAATCGCCCCCCAGCGGTCAATGAGGCCCTGCGCTACGGCCCGCTGGGGAATCTGTCCAGAGGCGTCCCAAGCCGAGCTGAACCCGCTGCCGGTCACAGTGAGGGTAGAGCGGTCAGAGATTTGGTTGTGGTACTTGCCGAAAATATTGAGTCGCTGCAGACCCTGTGGCTGGTCAACCGGGCCATCAGTGCGATAGTACTTGCCGGCGAAATAGATGCTTTGATCGATATCGGCCAGCGGAACCTGGTAGAGCATGGTGTATTGGATCGTATTAAACCCGCCGATTTCGAGATGAATGGCATTGTCATCGAGATAATTGCGAGTGTGGTAGGCAACGGCTCCGGCGGTAGCCAAATTGCCAAATGCGGCGAAGTACGGCCCTTTCCTGACGTCCAGCCCCTCAACGACTTCGGGAATGAGGAAATGCATGTCGGCATAGCCTTGTCCATGTCCGTGGGAGACCATATTCACGGGGACCCCATCTACCGAGATCGCCACATCGGTGCCATGGTCCGCATCAAAGCCGCGCAAAAAGATCTGCTCGGCTTTTCCGCCGCCGCCGTGTTGGGCGATGACAAGGCCAGGTGCCAGTTGCAGCATCTGATGGGCCGTGCGGTTGGGCCGGATGCGCAGATCGAATTGCCGCACCGCCCGCGAGGAGGCCGCCGAAAAGGGCCGATCGCCCATGACTAGCACTTCGTTCATATACACGGGGTTGAGGGTCAGAGCAACGGTCAAGCGAGCTTGCTCGCCAGAGACCACCTGCACGGTTTCGGTGAGGGGTACATAACCGATCAGGCTGATTTCCACCTTGTAAGTACCCGGAGGCACAACTGAAAACACGAACTGACCTTTCATGTCCGTGGATCTCCACTGCAAGGTGCCCACGAGGCGAATAGCGGCCCCAGCCAACGGCTCGCCAGTGTCCGAATCAGTTACCGTACCGCTCAAGCTGGTCTCTGCCTGGGCCGTTAGTGGGCAAACGAGTGACAAAGCGGTTAGAATTGATATATAGACGATATTACGCATGAACCACTTTTTCTTTCGAGTATGAACGCAATACTTTCATTTTCTGCCTTCTATAGCTAAAACAAAGTGTCCAGACTAACGGCAGAACACATTGTTTTCCCAACGCCCCTCTTCGCGGCGATCCACGTGGCCCAGGGAAAAAATAAATATTTGCGACTTCCCAACCTATGTCAAGGCAAAACAAACACCCGTGCTTGATTTTCCCCCGTGCGTACACTATATTTCGAGAACTTGAATATTTTTATTTTTATGTGAATTTACGGGGTTTCAGATGTCTGCACGGGTCATTGCCATAGCCAACCAGAAAGGCGGCGTGGGCAAAACCACCACAGCCGTCAACCTATCTGCGTGTCTGGCTACTGCAGAAAAGAAAACCCTGCTACTCGACATAGACCCACAGGCCAATGCGTCCAGCGGATGTGGCATTGAGGTAGATGAACAAACGCCCTGTGTGTACGAAGTACTCCTCGAAGACGTACCTTTAATGGAAGTCATCTATCAGAGCGACCTGCCCTTTCTCAGCATAGCGCCATCTCACATTCGCCTCACTGGTGCCGAAGTGGAAATGGTCTCCATCATTTCGCGCGAACAACGCCTCAAAAATGCCCTCTTGCAAGCGCGCGAAACCTACGACTTCATCATCATCGACTGCCCCCCCTCACTGGGATTGCTCACGCTCAACGCGCTGACAGCAGCCGACTCCGTCCTCATTCCCATACAATGCGAATACTACGCACTCGAGGGCCTGAGCAAATTGCTCAACACCCTGCGCCTCGTACAACAACACCTCAACCCCCACCTCGCCATCGAAGGCGTACTGCTCACCATGTACGACGGACGTCTCAATCTGGCGCGCCAGGTTGCCGAAGAGACCAAATCGCATTTTGGCGACCGCGTCTATAATACAATTATCACTCGCAACGTCAAACTCGGCGAAGCACCCAGTTTTGGTAAACCCATCATCCTCTACGACATCATATCTACCGGCGCGCAAAACTACATGAACTTAGCCGGGGAGGTCATCAATGGCTAAACGCAATGCCCTCGGCAAGGGGTTGGGCGCCCTGATTCCCGGAGCCGATACAGTTCCTACCGAAAAAATCACACCGGAAATTGACCCGTCGCCCACGGGACAGACCCAACGGCAAATCATCGAAATACCCATTGATGATATCGAACCCAATCCCCACCAGCCACGCACGGAATTCGATCCCAAAGCCGTGGGAGAATTGGCGCAATCAATCCGCGAAAAAGGCATCATACAGCCTGTTTCCGTACGCCGCTTTGGCTCGGGTTATCAACTTATTGCAGGCGAGCGTCGTTTCCGCGCCGCGCGTCAGGCTGAACTCACAGCCGTACCGGCGATTGTTATGGACGTGGGAACAGACCAGGAAATGATGGAACTCTCGCTGATTGAAAACATCCAGCGGGAAAATCTCAGCCCTATTGAAGAAGCCAAAGCCTATCGCATGCTCATAGAGGAGTGTTTTCTCACACAGGAAGAAGTTGCCGAACATGTGGGCAAAAACCGCTCGACCATTGCCAACACCTTGCGCCTCCTCGCATTGGCACCCGAAGTACTCGACGCACTGCAAGCCGGACAAATATCAGCAGGGCACGCCCGCGCACTGCTGGGCCTTGACAACGCGGATCAACAAATAGCCTTATGCCAGCGGATTATTGCCCAGGAATTATCGGTTCGCCGCACAGAAGCCCTCGTCAAAGCACTCAAAGAAAACACCGCGCCAAAAAAATCCACGCCACCCAAAGACCCCAACCTGCTATTTCTCGAAGAAGACCTCCAGCGTTATTTTGGCACAGCAGTCAACATCAGCCGCAGAGGCTCCAAAGGCAAAATCGAAATCGAATTTTACAGCAATGACGACCTCGAACGCGTACTGGAATTGTTGCGAAGCAGAGAATTTTAACTCTTGTAAAGGATCCCCTAATGAAACACCTATTGTACATTCTCTCCTGCCTATTCATCGGCTGCTCTGCCATTCCCGAAACACCACAATCCGTGGATATTGTCGCAGATGATTTTGGCCTTTATGACCAGAACGGCGAATTCCACACACTCCACGAACACTCAGACGCATCTGCCATCGTCTTATTCATCCAGGGCAATGGTTGCCCAATTGTGCGCAATGCTGTGCACGACCTCAACGCAATACGCGATGAATACGCGTCCAAAGGCGTACAATTTTTAATGCTCAATGCCAACTTACAAGACGACCGCGAAAGCGTAAGCGAAGAAGCCGACGCCTTCTCCATCGACTATCCCATCCTCATTGACGAAACACAACTCGTCGCCGAATCGCTCGACCTGCACCGCACGGCTGAAGCACTTGTCATCAATCCCAAAACGTGGCGCATCCTCTACCGCGGCCCCATCGACGATCGTCTGAATTACGAAGCGCAAAAACCCAGTGCATCCAACCATTATCTCGCCGATGCGCTCATCGCCCACCTCAAAGGTGAAGAAATCGCCGTCAAAGCCGCTGCATCACCCGGTTGCCTGATTGCCCTACCGGGCAAAGACCGCGCACAACACAAACAGATCTCTTATGCCAGAGAGGTCGCGCCCATTTTGCAAAACAAATGCGTCACCTGTCACCAAACCGGCGGTATAGCACCCTTTGACATGACCGATTACAAAGAAGTCGCTGGCTGGTCTCCAATGATGCGCGAAGTCGTACGCACCCGACGCATGCCCCCATGGCATGCAGACCCCCACATAGGCACATTCAACAACGACCTGTCTCTCACACAACAAGAAGAACAAACCCTCGTCCACTGGATCGAAGCTGGATCGCCCCGCGGCGATGGGCCAGATCCCCTATCCGAAAACCCGACACACGCCACAACCTGGGCTTATGGTGAACCCGACCTCGTCATCGCACTGGAACGGCAGGAAATCCCCGCGACCGGCATTATCGACTATCGCTATCTCAAAATTACCGTACCCATAGACCGCGATATGCAATTGCGGGGCACCGAATTTCTGCCGGGAAATCGCGCGGCCATGCACCACGCACTGGCGCACCTGATCTATCCCAAAGGGCACAAAATGAAAACCGTCAAAAAGAACCGGTGGTTAGACGGCATCTTTGCCTCTTATGTACCGGGCATGGACGGTGTCATGCTGCCCAAAGGCACGGCAAAACTACTCCCCAAAGGGAGCAGAATCCAGTTTCAACTCCACTATACGACCACTGGACGTCCCGAAGTGGATGAAAGCAAACTGGGGTTGTATTTCACCGACGCCCAAAACCTGCGCGAACACCGCGTAGTCGGTCCCGCCAATACCGAAATTAAAATCCCACCGCATGCCAGTGCCCATCGCGATTCATCCATAAAAATCTTCGAACAGGACGTCACGCTCTACACCTTCTTCCCCCACATGCACTTCCGGGGCGCGGGCTTCCGCTATGTTGCACATTATCCCGATGGAACCAGCGAACCCCTGCTCTCTGTGCCAAATTACACGTTCAACTGGCAGCGATTCTACGCCCTCTCAACCCCTAAACACCTGCCCGCTGGAACGCGCATAGTCAGCCATGCCGTCTTTGACAACTCGGCAAAAAACAAACTCAACCCCGACCCATCCGCAACGGTTCGCTGGGGTGAGCAAAGCTTTGACGAAATGCTAATTGGATACATGGGCATTGTCGATGGCAAGGTTAAACAAACCGCCCAATTCTCGGCATTGAACGATTAATCCCCCCAATACAGGCTATGGCTCAATCGCATAACACTCAACCGCTGTATTCGCAGGTGTGCGGACTGACCACGAAGCCATGGCGACCTCCGGCACATTCCGAAATGTATTGTGTACCAGCATAATCGAAGGCATACTCCCGATTGTTCCGATCACCCAGAGATTTTTCCGGTTCAGCTCTATAATCTCTCCAAACAGCCGAACCTGTTCGGCCTCGTCCGGCGTCTCCTCAATCTGCCAGAACAGTTCAATGCAACGCCGCATATCTCCCGTGGGTGTCTCCCCCCGTTTTCCATTGGTCAAAAGCCAATGCGTGAACCCAATCGCGTGGCTCGATCCCACATTATAGGGAACAAACAGGCGCGGCTCCAAAAGTGGGTTCTGAACCTCACCCCCCGCAGTTGCCGCATCGTGTATCAATGCCTTTCTTCGCTCGTAATAAAGCTGTCGGGCTTCCTCTTTGATCTCTGTCTTCACCCCCACCGCCGTCCAATAATTCGCCACCAATTCCAGCACCCGATTGTTGATCGACATCGTTTCAATTGCCACCCGGATCGGCTTGCCATCCGGACGCAACCGCATGCCGGACGGATCTTTCTCCACCAATCCCATCTCGTCCAAAAGCGCATTGGCCTTATCCGGTTCATATTCGATATATGCTTTTTCAAATGCCTCTGAATAATGCACCGACGTTTGCAAAGGTGCCGGTTGCCTCGGCTGACCGATACCAAACCCACCGACCTCGTTAATCGCCTCTCGATCAATCGCGTGTGACAGCGCGATGCGGAACCGACGATCCCATATAATCTCACGCATCACGGGATCCTTGTGGTTCAAATTCAGCGCAACGCTCTCTCCGCCGGTTCCTCCGGTAATCCAGTGCAGCACCCGGTACCCTCCGCGCGACTGATTCTCCATAAATAAAGAATAATTTTCGATCAGAATGTGCCGCCCCTGCATCCCAATCTCCCCATTAATCGCTTTGAGATTGATCGTCTCGCGGTCGTAAATCTCAAAAGTCATACGATCAATATAGGGAAGCTGGTTCCCCTCTGGATCCACCTTCCAATAATAGGGATTGCGCTCAAACACAGAAGGACGAGCCGGTGGCGGTGCCACGACCACCCACGGCCACAGCCTGGGAATATCCGGATTTCGCCAGTCCCGCTTGTCTTGAAAAAGCTGGTGCCAGAAATCAAAACCGTGTTCCCGAGCCATCGTTTCTAATTTCTCCACCGGCACATACCGCGGATGAAACTGCGCCATATAATGTGCCGGATACCGCAACATTTCGTATC
Organism: Gemmatimonadota bacterium; assembly: GCA_026705765.1. Taxonomy (NCBI): domain Bacteria; kingdom Pseudomonadati; phylum Gemmatimonadota; species Gemmatimonadota bacterium. The sequence goes on along the minus strand of JAPPAB010000100.1, from coordinate 19,434 downwards.
CTCGTCCCCAGGCCAGCAATTTCAGGAAAAGACCATTGGGTCGCTTGAAGCGAAAACGCACGGTGTAAGCATCGACTTTTTCCATCGCCATCACCTCGCCGCCCCGCTGAAAATCCCGCGCCACCACCGGTGTCAACTCCTCGTTACGCAACACATTTTCATGCCAGAAAAAAATATCCTCTACCGTAAAGGAATGTCCATCTGACCAGCGCACCCCCTTTCGCAACCAGAACGTGTACGTCCGTCCCCCATCGGATATCTCCCAGTGCGTTGCCAGATTGGGAAGAATTTTTTGACCCATCGGATCCCATCTCACCAGTCCCTCATAGGCAAACCGAGCCTCTACAATACCTATATCTCTCGGTCCTGTTGCAAACCGCGTCCAGGTACCTCCATAAGGCCCATTCTGATGGGGCGGCACAATCACCAATGGATTTTCCGGTAACCGTTCCTCAACCGGCGGCAACTCACCCACCCCCACCTTCTTTTGAAGCATAGGAGCTTCCCGAAACCGCCGTCCCCTTATTTCCGGCCACTCCATCACCCGATGCACGGCTTTTGCGGTCTTCGGATGTCGATCTGGCACCACAACCTGGATAGCTCCCTCCGTGGGACTTTGCACCAGCCTGCCCATAATCGCCTCAAACTCGGACGCCTGTTGCATCGACTCCGCATCCCTGGGCATCAGGTACCAGGTCACATACCCCAGTAACTCCACCAGGGCGACCAGTCCCAAAAAGACCACGACCACACCCATTCCTATATGCAGAATATTCCGGATCATCGCTAACCTTCTCGCGGACAAAACATCGAAATAATGCGTATTGCACAAGCTATAGGGCAAAACAAACAGTGATTGCCTACCCTGTAAAGATTGTGCATAATAGCAAAGTAAACAAAAAATACCATTCTCTGCCCTGCACAAATACCATGCGCGCTGTACGCAAACTAAAACCCGGTCCCGGACACATCGCCTTATGCAACATACCAGAACCGGATATCGAACACCCCGACGACATCAAAATCGCCGTTCAGCGCGGCGGACTCTGCGGCACCGATCTCCACATCCGCCACGGCGGCTATGGCATTCGCCCACCTGTCACGCTTTGCCATGAACTCTCAGGTGAAGTCGTCAAAGTCGGCACCAGTGTCACCCGCATCAAAACAGGCGACCGCATCACAGTCCTTCCCACAGCCAGTGGCGCGTGTGGTCACTGTCGCTATTGTCGGGCAAGCGAATTTTTCTTTTGTCCCCAGCGCAAATCCGTTGGCAGCATGCGCGACGGTGGATTTGCCGAATACTGCATCATCCCCCAAAACCTCGCCTTCCCGCTTCCCGAATCCGTCTCCTATGACACTGCCGCGCTTGTTGAACCCCTCGCTTGCTGCATCAAAGCCGTTCTTTTTCACACAAAAATCGCACCCGGCGACCTGGTACTCGTTTCGGGTCCCGGTCCCATTGGCCTGATATGCGCCGACCTCGCCAGACTCGCAGGCGGGCGCGTTATTGTCTGCGGAACCGACCGAGACGCCCATCGCCTCGCTATGGCTAAAAGCGCAGAACACACCGTGGATGTCACGCGCAAAAATATATCCGAATTTGTCCGCGCGCTCAACCGCGACGGCGCCGACATTGTCATCGAATGTGCCGGTGCTGCCGCCTCCATCGATCAATGTCTCGACGCCGTACGCCCCCTCGGCACATTCACACAGGTGGCGCTGATCGAACATCCCGTTGAAGTGAACTGGGGCAAAATCATCTACAAACAGCTTTCCGTGCACAGTTCTATTGCCCAGAACTGGCCCAGTTGGCAGCGCGCCCTCGAAATGATCATCGCCAAAACAATAGATCCCTCGGCATACATATCCCACAGGCTGCCACTCGAAAATTGGGAACAGGCATTTGATGGCGCAGAGCGACAAGAGGGATTGAAATACGTTCTGTATCCTTAACCCACCGGCACAGTCACGAGGATGTGTTCAATCCAATCGTCGCTGTCATTGATTAACTGGTGATACGTATAAGGCGGTAAATGCACGGCATCGCCTGGCTCAACGGGATAAATTTCGTCATCGATCTTCATCTTGCCATGACCGCGCGTAAAATAATAAATCTGTTCTTTGTCATCGTGCATGTGATAATCGCCCGCCTTGCGGCTCTGCATCATATGCAGGGTAAATCCCGATGCTGCCAACATCGGTGCTTCTTCCTCGCTCAAACCAGCAGACCCCTTCTGCCTGAAAATCGACCAGATCAACGCCGTTTCATGGCCCACTGTGGGCGTGGCATCTTGCCAATTGCGAATCACCATCTGTCTTTCCTCCATTTTAAGTGTTGATATTCAACACCGCATCAATCTCTGCCTGATAGTCATACAACTCGCCGCTTTCGATCTCTGCTGCCGTCACAGTGCGACCTGCGCGAGCAGACTCGCAAATCGCATAAATCGCCGCGACATCCTTCATCCCCTCAATACCATCGACCTCTATCGGCTCACCATCCAGAACAGCACAGGCGAGTTCGTATTGTTCATAAGCGATCAATTTCCAATCCACTGCCTGATCTCCCACACTGTTTTTCGCGGGAAAAAAATGATCTAAGAGAGGATGCAATTCAAAATCGTCAACAGCACTCAGAATCGCATTCTGATCTCTCACCTCGCCATCTGCCGATTGCCATATCGCCTGACTCCCGCGACTCCCGTAGCTCTGCAAACACCCTTTATCGCCTAAAATCAACTGACTGCGGCAGGCGCCGTGCCCCCCAACGCCCATAATAAAACTCACCATCACGCCGCTTTCCATCTTCATCATCGCCATTGACGTATCTTCTGCCGTAGCGGGCACTTCGTCGGGCATCGCGCGAAAACGCTGCTGATAAAATTCATACCGATCGCCAATAGACTGTTGTTTTTTGCGCACCGGCTCCACCAGACGCGTATCGCCATACACCTCGACCACATCGCCGAGTTGATACCGAATCAGATCCGCATAGTGTACCCCCATATCGATCAAGGGTCCCCCGCGGTCTTTTAAATGCCGCCAGGGCGTAATAAAAATTTCATTACCGCCGCGCAAGGCGTGGAGCGTCGCCATATAAGGCGTTCCGATCCGTCCGGTATCCAACAAATGACGCGTTAGCCTTGCCGAAGGATCGCGCCGATAATTTTCAGCAACCGACAGTTTTCGCCCGTTGCGCTCCGCCGCCTCATTCATAGCATGGCATGCTTTGACAGAAATGGCCATAGGTTTTTCAACCAACACGTGCAATCCCAGGTCCAGAGCCTCACACACCACCGTGTGGTGCACCGACGGATCAGTGACCACATCAACCGCCATCAAATCGGGAATCGCTTGCGCCATCTCTTCTATGGATGTAAATACAGGAGGTTTTGAACCGAGCAACTGCTCGGCCTCTCTCGCAGCCAATTCTGCATTGTCTCGATTGAGATCGCACAAAGCGCACAATTCAATATTATTAAACGGCGTCTTCGCCAGTTCGCGCAACCCATACAAATGACGCGTCCCCATACCGCCACAACCGATCAGGGCCAGTTTGAGTTTATCCATATCATCTCCTTAGAATCATGTGAAGCAAAATTCGCGCTATCGTCCCGGGATCCGCCAGTAGGTCAGTGCCCGCCAACACCATTCCAATGGGCCATATCGAAAGCGTCTCATCAGCAACGGCGACCACCATAGTTGGATGCCCCATACAGCGATAACAACTATGGCCTGTTGCCAGCGGTCAACCCGCCCGAAAAGCCCAAATCCATGCCCATAAAAAATAGTCGTGCAGATCAGCGTTTGTGCGATGTAATTGGTAAACGCCATTCGACCCGCAGCGGCCAGGCGCATCTGTAACGCGGAGAACCATCCGCGTCGAACCGCCAACATCACAATGCCCACGTATCCAAATGCCATAGCGAGACTTCCCCAATAGTTGAACTGCGACCCAAGGAACATCGAACGCTCCCAGTGCCATCCAGCCGCAAAATTCCACCATGCTCCAGCAGCAACAACCGGCAAGCCCACACCGAACCCAATGAGCGCGAGGCAGCAGTAGAATCGGTCATTGCGGACTGCGCTCAGGATGTGCCAGCGGTAAAGGGCCATGCCCAGCAGCATGATACCCGCGGATTGCCAAAACACTTCAATTGGCAGGACCGTCGTGTGCATTCCCAGTGTATCGCTGGTTCGTTGTGCCTGCAGTGTGAACCATCCGCTGCGATAAGCGAGCAACTCCGCATCAATTTTGGCCGCATCCGGTGCCCATGTTGCTGTGATATCCGCCACATCTTTTTCGGGAATAAACTCTGTTGTCAGACCTATTACGATGGACAGCACACTCGCCACTGCAAAAACAGCGAGGCCGATGACCACCAGCGTGTGCGGCGAACGATTCCTAAAAAGAAAGATGACGGAGCCGCAAAGCGCGTAGGCAACCAATATATCGCCCGACCACAGAAAATAGGCATGCACAAAGCCGAAGACGAGCAGATAGAATGTGCGGCGGTAGTGCAAGCCAGCGGAGCGACCACTGCGAGCCTCTGCGCGATCGGCAAACAGGCAGATGCCGGCACCAAAGAGCATTGAAAAGATTGACATAAACTTCTGATCAACGAGCAGGTAGCTAACCAGCCAGGTAAAAAAGTTGATACCATTGAGATCGCCGTAAGCCGTCGGATTCAGGTACGCCGCCCCAGGCATTGCAAATGACTGGATATTCATGACCAGGATGCCAAGCACAGCAAAGCCGCGCAACACATCCAGGCTCTCAATGCGATCTACAACCTCAACAGGGCTGTTTAGAACGCGTTGGTCCATATCTTTTCCTTGGAATCGCGTAAAAAGTCGAGTGCAAGGTGCAAAGTCTGAAGAGCAAAGTCAAATACTCCCTCAGCCCATCTGTCTTAAGCGATGCGTAAAATTTCTACAAAAAACCTACCCCCAAAAATACCTCCTTGCATTTTGAAACAAAATTGAGTAACTCTATCACTAATATAAAAAAGTAATGGGAGATTTTTGACTATACGCTATTCAACCCGCAATCGCGGAGTGCATTATGGTTATCGCAAAAAATATTGTCAAAACCTTTAAATTATCGCGGCAGCAAAAACGCGAAATGGGAGATGGTTTTCAGGGCAACACCATCGACGCAGTATGCGACATCAGTTTCACCTGTCAGCCCGGTCGCGTCTTCGCGCTATTGGGTCCTAATGGCGCGGGAAAAACCACCGCATTGCGCATGATTGCCACCATGCTCAAACCCACTTCGGGCAGCATATCTGTCGCGGAATACGACACCGTAACACAAAGTCAAGCCGTACGCGAAAACCTCGGCTTTCTCACAGGCAACACGGGATTGTACGATCGCCTGACACCCAACGAAATGGTGCGCTACTTTGCCGACCTGCACGGCATGAACAGCGCCGATTACAACACGCGGCGCGACCACCTCTTTGCCCTCCTCGACATGGAAGCCTTTGCAAACCGCCGCATCGGCAAACTCTCCACGGGCATGAAACAAAAAGTCTCCATTGTACGCACGATCATACACGACCCCGATGTCATTGTATTCGACGAACCCACCGACGGCCTCGACGTCGTCACCTCGCGCAATATCGTACACCTCATCCGCGACTGTCGGGACGCGGGAAAAACCGTCATCTTTTCCACGCACCGCATGGGGGAAGTCAGCCTGCTCAGCGACGACCTCGCCATCATTCACAAAGGCCAATTGCAGTTTAACGGCACATTGGAAGACTTTCAAAACCAGATGCAAACCCCCACGTTGGAAGACGAATTTATTCGCATCGTTGAAGACGAATAGACGAATAGACGAATCCCGCCCTACCACCCAAAATCACTACGAGCTTCGATTCACTGATTCGTTAATTCGTTGATTCGTACATTCGCCATAAGAGGTCCTCATGAAAACGATCCTCACCATCTTCAAAAAAGAATTTAAGGACATCACGCGCGATCGGCGTTCGATGATGATGATGTTCATCATACCAATGCTATTATTCCCGCTGTTATTCACAATTGCAGCCGTTTTTACTACTCGTCAGGCCCAAAAAGTCAGAACCAAAACACTTGTGGTTGCCCTGGTCACACAGGGCAATGCAGAGGCATTCCGCGAAATCCTGCTCAAACGCGACGACCTGAAAATTCGAGAAGACATAACAGAAGACATAATCCCTCAGCTCATCCGCTCCGACAGCATAGATGCCGCCATTCGCGTTGATGAGCAATTCGATGCCCAAATCGCCGACTTACAACGCGGCCAAATCCATCTCTATTTCAAATCCTCCAGAGATATGGACGCATCCCGCAATCGCCTGACAAGTCTGATTCGAGACTACGAAAACCAGATCATCAATGACCGATTCCAACGGCTTGCCCTCGACCGCATGATCGTGGACCCCGTACAGGTCAGACGCCACGACATTGCTTCTCAACGGGAAAGAATCGGAAAAAGCGTAGGTGGTTTTTTGCCTTATATTTTTGTCATAATGTGTTTTATGGGGTGTATGTATCCAGCCCTTGATCTGGGCGCTGGCGAAAAAGAACGCGCCACCCTCGAAACACTGCTCGTCGCCCCCGTCAGCAAAATTCAGATCTTGCTGGGCAAATGTGGCGTGATTGTCCTATCGGGATTTGCGTCAATCGCCAACAGTTTTATCGGTTTTTTTATAGCCGTTATGTTACAACGAGAAATTGTCGCAAGAATCCTCGACGCGCTACAGGGCATGTTCGAAATATCATCTATCCTCCTGGTCCTTTCTCTGTGCCTGCCCTTAACCATCTTTTTTGCCGCCGCTTTAATGTCTGTCTCTATCTTTGCCAAATCTTTCAAAGAAGCGCAGAGCATTATGGCCCCTCTCAACATCATCATTATTATTCCCGTATTTATCGGCCTCTTACCCGGCATTGAACTCAATGCCATCACATCGCTCATACCCGTCTTAAATGTCTCGCTTGCATCAAAAGAAATTTTTGCGGGAACCATCAAACTACCCCTATTGTTCGAAGTCTATGCCTCGCTCATCGCCCTTGCAGCCCTCAGCCTCTACGGCTGCGCCAGATGGTTTGAACGCGAAAGCACCATCTTTCGGGAGACTTAAATGGAACATTTCATGGGAGTCGCCATTTTTACACTTATCGCAATTCTTCTCATCGGCTATGCACTTTACGCGCTTGTAAAAGGCAGTCGCAAAGGTGCAGGCGGATCGGCTACCACAATGCTCGGTGCAACAGACCTCATGCTCAACGAGGACAAAAAACGCGCGGCACAGGAAATCGTACAACAACGCGCTGGAGAAATCCGCCATATTTCAGAGGATGATCAGGGTGAGGTTTCAAAGGATGATACTGGGCGATAAGTCGCCTGCCAAACTTTAGAGGATAACATGGATACCTTTACAATTTACTTTGACGTAGAAGACCCACGCCAGTCAAAGTGGTTTGTCGTTCTCAGTATTGGGATCATAATCAACAGCATATACCAGGGTTGGCGAACACTATCGCATGCACACAATGCCTTTGATTGGATAGTAGGTACGATTCTGCTACTCTGCAGTATTGCGATCATCGTTGCAATGATCATTGCTCTCTATATCCCCAAAAAACACGGACGACCGCGGGTAGTATTCAGCAATGACGGACTGGAGATCAAAGCCAAACGACGCGGACAGGCGGAAAAAATATCCTGGGATGAAATCCAGGCGATGCACCTCAAAATCAACGGTGTAGAAATCATCCCGAAAGCCCAACCCTCACATCCCATTGAAATTCCAGCGGGCACATGTTCATACACGCAATTTCAGCAAATTAAAAAGAACCTGAAAGAATACTCTTCTAAATACCATGTAGAATCAAATTTCTGAGTGTCCGCTGTGAATAGGTATAGCTCTAAACACAAAAGCCGACGAACAAACGTCGGCTTTTATTTTTACACACCACTTTATTATATTATATTGACTAAAATGATCCGCCCAAAACTTTGACCTATCTCTGAGAGTTCATCTATGCGTCTATCTACTTGCCTTCTATCTGTGCTCTTGTGTTTATCGCCACTCGTCTTTGCCCAGCAGAAAAAGCCGCTGGATCACCACGTGTACGACATATGGAATCGCACGCACGCCAGCAATATTTCCGACAACGGACAATGGGCTTTTCTCTCCGTCGGCCCGGACGAAAAAGACACCGAACTCCGCATCGCAAGCCTCACAGATGACCGCTCCTACGCAATACCGCGCGGAGAAGCCATTCGATTCACCAGAGACTCGCAGTATATCACCACCCTCATCAAAGCCTTCAAAGACTCGGTAAAACAGGCAAAGCGCGACAAGAAAAAACCCGAAGAATCGCCCAAAGACTCACTTGGCATCATCACCCTTGCCACGGGAGACATCTTTAAGGCTGCGCGCGTCAAATCCTTCAAACTACCCAAAGAAAACGGAGGATGGGTCGCCTATTTACTGGAAAAAGAAATCGCCAAAAAAGACAGTACCGCAAACAAAAAGAAAAAAACACCCAAACCTGAAGAAAAAAAAGAAGAACAAACACCCAAACCCGAAAAACAGCCCGAGCAAAAGCCTGAAACTAAAGAAGTGAAAAAGGAAGATCCCAAAGACAGCAAAAAGAAAAAACGCAGAAAAGCCGAAGGCACCATACTCGTTCTCCGCAACCTCCAGACCAGTGCTGAAACGCGATATAACCACGTAATCTCCTACGCCTTCACAGAAAGTGGTACATATCTCATTTTTGCCGCAGCCAACAAAGACAGCACAGCCGACGGCATCTACGCCATTCGTACCAGCACGGGCGACACCACAGCCATACTCACTGGTGCGGGCGATTACAAGAAAATCACCACCGACGAATCCAGTCTCCATCTCGCATTTATTGCCAACCGCGACAGCTTTAACGCAGAACAACAGGAATACGCCCTCTATTACTGGCCCATTGGCTCGCGCAATAAGGCAAAAAAAATCGCCCAATCTGAGACAAAGGGCATACCACCGAACTGGTGGGTCAGCGAACACGCCAACCTCTCCTTTTCCAAAAATGGCAAGCGCCTCTTTTTTGGGACCGCACCCAGACCAGAAGTGGAAGCAGAGGACGACACGCCCGACGACGAAAAAGTCGCAGTCGATATCTGGAACTGGAAAGACCCCTATCTCCAGCCCATGCAACTCAAAGATGCCAAAGAGGAACGCGAACGCACTTATCGCGCTGTCTTTCATCTCAACAATGGCAAAATCGTTCAACTCGCCACAGAAACTATCCCCAATATTCGCCTGGGAAGCGAGGGCAATGCCGATGTCGCGGTAGGCACTTCGATTCTCCCCTACCGACAACTCATCTCCTGGGATTCACCAGCTTATTACGACAGCTATTTGATCGACATAAAAACCGGTGAAGCAACGCGCGTACTCACCAAAATGCAGACGCGCCCCACCCTCTCCCCCGAATCCAACTACATCTACTGGTGGGATCGCAGCCAGAAAAACTGGTATGTTCAGCATATCAAAAATTTGATCCGCGTCAGAGTCAGCAAAAATATCCCCCATCCCATTCACAACGAATTGCACGACTGGCCGTATCCACCCAGCGCACATGGCAATGCCGGATGGACAAAAGGCGACAAAGAATTTCTCATATACGACCGCTACGACATCTGGCTCACCGATCCCAACGGACGCAAAGCACCCGTCAACATCACCGAAGGGATTGGACGCGAGACCGAAACGCGCTTTCGATATGTCAGCCTCGACCCCGAGGAACGGGCGCACGATCCCAAAGCCGATTTGCTCTTGTCGGGTTTCAATCTCAAAACCAAAGCCATGGGCTACTATCGGGATCGCATTGAAAGCACCGACAAACCCGCTGAACTCATCGCGCGCGACAAACGGTTTTCCAACCTCCAAAAAGCCAAAGACACCGACGTACTCCTGTTCAGACAATCCTCGTTTGAAGAATATCCCGACCTCTGGACCTCTGACCTCAATTTTCAGAATGCGCGAAAAATAAGCGAAGTCAATCCGCAACAAAAAAACTACCTGTGGGGCACCACCGAACTCGTCGAATGGGCCTCGCTCGACGGCAAACCCCTGCAGGGCATACTCTACAAACCCGAAAATTTCGACCCCGATCAGAAATATCCCATGCTGGTCTATTTCTATGAAAAAATGTCCCATCAACTACACGCCCACCGCGCACCCAGAGCCTCTGGTAGCTCCATAAATTTCCCATTTTACGTCAGCCGCGGGTATCTGATCTTTATCCCGGACATCCCCTACAAAATCGGCTTCCCTGGCGAAAGTGCCGTCAACGCCGTTGTCTCAGGTGTGACGCACCTCATAAATCGGGGATTTGTCAATCCCGACCGAATTGGTGTCCAGGGCCACAGTTGGGGTGGCTATCAAATCGCCTATATGATCACCCGAACCAATATATTTCGGGCAGCCGAAGCCGGCGCACCCGTCTCAAATATGATCAGTGCGTACGGCGGCATTCGCTGGGCTTCGGGACTGAGCCGCATGATGCAATACGAAAAAAGCCAGAGTCGCATCGGCGGCTCTCTCTGGGAAGCACCCACGCGATTTATCGAAAACTCACCCATCTTCTGGGCAGACAAAATTCAAACGCCATTGCTCATCTTGCACAACGACGACGACGGCGCAGTACCCTGGTACCAGGGCATCGAACTTTTTGTTGCCCTGCGCCGCCTGGGCAAACCCGCATGGCTGGTCAATTACAACGGAGAAGCCCACGGCATTCGCAAACACCACAACCGCAAAGATTGGAGCATCCGCCTGCAACAATTCTTTGACCACTACCTCAAAGACGCCCCCGCCCCTGTGTGGATAAGCGCGGGCATTCCCGCGGTGCAAAAAGGCAAGACACTCGGATTGGAATTGGAAAAGGAACAGCCGTGAGCCTGGAATTACAAAATCGGGTCGCACTCATAACCGGCGCTGCGCGGGGCATTGGAGCGGCCATAGCGCAACACCTATCGGATGCGGGTGCGAAAATCGCCATTGCCGACCTGGATGGCGACGGCGCGACAGAAACAGCAAAAACGCTCAAAACACCCGCAATAGGTCTATCAGCCGATGCCTCCGATGAAACCGCCATGCGCTCAGCAACAGATCGAGTTGTTACAGAACTCGGCGCACTCGATATACTCGTCAACAACGCGGGCATTGGAGGACCGGACACAAACGCGGCCAGAGCATCGCTGGAAATCCCACTGACGGAATTATCCGTTGACGACTGGGACGCGCACCTGCACACCAATCTCCGGACCGCCTTTGTCTCATCCAGAGCAGCCATCCCGCATCTCAGCCGCGGATCCAGCATCATCAACATCGCCTCTATCGCCGCATTAATGCCCAGCGTTTCCATGCCCGCTTATGGCGCGGCCAAAGCCGGAGTCATTCATTTGACCAGAACTTTAGCCGGTCAGCTTGCAGGGCGCGGAATTAGAGTCAACGCAATATGCCCCGGCTACCTATGGACGCGCGCCTGGGAAATGATCGCATCTCAAATCAAAAACAACAACCCGGCATACAAGGAATATACCGCAAGAGAAATTTTTGAAGATGTAATCCGCAACAGCGTACCCCTGGGAACCGAACAGACTCCCGAGGATGTAGGCCACATGGTCGTCTTTTTGGCGAGCGACAAAGGAAAAAATATCACCGGCCAGGCACTGACCATCGATGGCGGTGCCACGTTAGGGGGTCGAAAACAGCGGTCAGATTCTCCGTGATAATCAATCGAATCATTCACATTCACAAGGAGCTGAGAACATGAATCTCGAAGAACTCTATACCCAAATTGACACGGCCAACCGCATGGCCGATGCTGCCACGGCATTTTTGGCATCACTGCGTCCCGATCAAGCGGCAACCGCGCAACTGGGCTTTGGCGATGAAAACGCACGACAGGACTGGCACTACATCCCGCGCGACCGATTGGGCCTCGCGCTCAAAGACATGGAATCCCACCAGCGCGACAAAGCATTTGCCTTGCTCGATACCGGACTGAGCGAACAGGCGCGCACCAAAGCCAGAACAATCATCAACCTGGAACCCATCCTCGCCGAAGTGGAAGGTCCCAGACGGCGGTTTCCCCGCGATCCCGATCTCTACAACCTCGTCATCTTTGGCACGCCCAATGGTGAAACCACCTGGAGCTGGCGTTTTGAAGGCCATCACGTCTCCGTCAATTACACCATTGTCAACGGCACGCTCGTCGCGCCTACGCCCGTCTTCTTTGGCTCCAATCCCGCACAGGTTCGACACGGCGAACACGAGGGATTGCGCGCCCTCAAAGAAGAAGAAGACCTCGCTCGAGACTTACTCGCCTCTCTGGATGGCGACCAAAAAAGAGTGGCAATCGTCAGTGACGAAGCACCCGCCGACATCCTCACCCGCAACGTCCCCCAGGTAAATGATGAAGTCCATATTGAGGGTCTGCAACTCAGGGACATGACCGCATCGCAGCGCGAAGTCGTCACCGCCCTCATCGATGTATATATCACCCGCTTGCCCAACAGAATTGCAGAAGCCCAGCGCGCAAAACTCACCTCCCTCGACACGGCAGCATTTGCCTGGGCTGGCGGCATAAATCGCGGCGAAGGCCACTACTATCGCGTGCTCGGCTCCACCTTCCTCGCCGAATACGACTGCACCCAGGACGAAGCCAATCACATCCACGCTGTCTGGCGCGACCTGACCAATGACTTCGGCAGCGATATTCTCAAACAACACTATCGGGACAGTCATTGAAAGCACCAGTCGTCGGGAGAACTCTATGCAAGCAGTTGTGCTGTTAGCCGGCAAGGGAACGCGGATGGCGATAGATTATGGGGGACCGAAGCACTTATTGCCGGTAGCGGGGAAACCCGTTATAGAGCACGCACTGGATCGATTGCCGCGCGAGGTAAGCGAACTCGTATTCATTGTAGGAGGACCGCACGAGGAGGCGATTCGCCAGCACTTTTCTGATGGCATGTATGGGGGACGGCGCATAGTATTCCTCGCCCAGGAAGAGCCATTGGGTATCGCCCATGCATTTCGGGTCGCTGCACCTGTAATCACCGGGCGGTGGCTGGGCATGGTTGGCGATGATATTTTTGGACCGCGCAGCCTTCAGAAACTCGTCCAACAACAGGATATAGCACTAATTGCCTCGCGTGTGGCGAATCCTCAACATTTTGGAGTCCTGGTAACCGATGACAACGGATACCTCCTTCGGTCAGTCGAAAAACCCCAAACGTTTATTTCAAATCTGGTTTGGAACGGCGCAATGGTCATGGACAGAGATTTCTTTGACGCGGAAATCGCACCATCCGCACGCGGCGAATACGAAACACCCGATGTATGGATGAAACTGATTGCAGCAGGTCGAAAAATCAAAGTGCTTGAAACTGATTTTTGGCTGCCAATTAACGACAAGCAACAACTTGAGGAAGCCGAAAAATTACTCGGCAGTCAGGAATCGGACAAACCGGGGAAATAGCATGGCCAATGAGCCGAACAAAATCATCTATTCGATGGTGCGCGTGAGCAAATACATCGACAAAAAGCCACTCATCGAAAACATTTCTCTTTCCTATTTCTACGGCGCGAAAATCGGCGTACTCGGCCTCAATGGCGCGGGTAAAAGTACGCTATTGCGCATCCTCGCGGGTGTAGATAAAAAATTCAATGGTGAAACCCATCTCGCACCCGGCCACACCATTGGGTATTTGGAACAAGAACCCCGCCTTGAACCGGGCAAAACCGTGCGCGAAATTGTCGAACAAGGCGTACAGGAACACGTTGATCTCATGAACGAATACAATGAGATCAGCGCCAAATTTGCCGAGCCCATGACCGACGAGGAAATGAATCGGCTAATCGAACAGCAGGGCGAACTTCAGGAAAAAATCGACGCAGAGAACATATGGGACCTCGATCCGCGTATCGAACAGGCGATGGATGCCCTGCGTTGTCCACCGGGAGAGGCGCATGTCGATAACCTATCGGGCGGCGAATGCCGCCGCGTGGCACTGTGCCGACTGCTCCTTTCCAAACCCGATATACTCTTGCTCGACGAACCGACCAACCACCTCGACGCCGAAACCGTTGGCTGGCTCGAACAGCATTTACAGCGTTATGCGGGCACTATTATTGCCGTCACACACGACCGTTATTTTCTCGACAACGTCGCCGGATGGATACTCGAACTCGACCGCGGCAAAGGCATACCCTACAAAGGCAACTACTCTTCGTGGCTCGACCAAAAAGAAAAACGGCTGGCAAATGAAGCAAACCGGGAAAACCAGCGTCTGAAAACCCTTGCGCGCGAGCGCGAATGGATCAACATGAACCCACGCGGGCGACACGCTAAATCCAGAGCGAGGATTACTGCATATACTCAGTTGCTCGATCAGAGTGTAGAGAAAGAACGCGACCTCGAAATTTATATTCCGCCCGGTCCGCGCCTCGGCGATATTGTCATCGAAGCCCAGGAAGTTTCCAAAGGATATGGCGACACGCTCCTCTTTGAAAACCTCTCCTTTTCCCTGCCGCCCGGCAGCATCGTCGGCGTTATCGGGCCCAATGGCGCGGGAAAAACCACCCTCTTTCGTCTCATCACCGGCGAAGAACAGCCCGATATGGGAACATTCCGCATCGGCGACACGGTTAGCCTGGCCTATGTCGAACAAACCCGCGATGTCCTCGCCCCCAATCACAATGTGTGGCAGGCCGTCTCAGGAGGTGAAGACCTCATTACTCTGGGCAATCGAGACATCAACTCGCGTGCCTATCTCGCGCGCTTCAACTTTACAGGAGCAGATCAGCAAAAACCCGTTGGTCAACTCTCTGGCGGCGAGCGCAACCGCGTTCACCTTGCGCGCATCCTCAAAGAAGGTGCCAATGTCATATTGCTGGACGAACCGACAAATGACCTCGACGTAAACACAATGCGCGCCCTGGAAGACGCCCTTGAAAATTTTGGCGGATGCGCCGTGATCATCTCACACGATCGCTGGTTCCTCGACCGCATTGCCACGCATATCCTGGCCTTTGAAGGAGATAGCGAAGTCATCTACTTTGACGGAAATTATTCGCAGTACGAAGCAGACCGCAAACGCCGCCTCGGCGCCGAAGCCGACCAACCCCATCGGATTAAATATCGAAAATTTACGCGATAGAAAGGACACCAGCCATGCAACGCATATACAAAACCACGCCCCAGGGCGAACTCGCCATTCACATCTTTGAACCCGATACCGTCGAACAGACAGCCGCTATTGTATTCTTCTTTGGCGGTGGCTGGACGGGGGGCAATCCGCAACAGTTTTTTCCGCACTGCCAGTATCTCGCAAAACGCGGAATGCTCGCTGCATCGGCTGAATACCGCATCAAAAGCAAACACAGCACCTCGCCTTACGAATGTGTAGAAGACGGCAAATCAGCGGTTCGCTGGATGAGGGCGCATGCCGATGAACTCAACATCGACCCCAACCGCATTGCATCAGGTGGCGGATCGGCTGGCGGTCATGTCGGTGCGTGTACAGGTACTGTTCCTGGCCAGGATGCGCCCGATGAAAATATGGCGATATCTTCCCGGCCCAATGCCATGGTACTCTTTAACCCCGTCGTCGATGTTATTGCTTTAGGACGCCTCGCCGAACGTTTCCCCAAAGACCCGCGGGCAATCTCGCCTTTGCAACACGTCTGTTCTAACCAGTCACCCACCATAATTTTTCACGGCACAGATGACACAACCGTTCCTTATGAACAGGCCCAGCGCTTTACAAAAGCCATGCACAAAGCGGGCAACACCTGTGAACTCCGCGCGTACGAAGGCAAAGGACACGGCTTTTTTAACTATGGCCGCGACGATGGCTCAGCCTACGAACAAACCGTCGCGCAAATGGACGACTTTCTCGTACAATTGGGATACCTGGATCCAAAATGACCTGCGACTACGACATCATCGTAATAGGCACTGGCCCAGGCGGAGAAGGCGCGGCAATGAAATCCGCCAAGGAAGGCAAGCGCGTTGCCGTCATCGACAATTACAAAAATGTGGGCGGCAACAGCACGCACAGAGCCACAATACCGAGCAAAGCATTGCGCCAATATGTGCAGCAAATCATCGATACCAGTGTACATAGCACGACGAGTTTTCCCGACTTGCTCGACCGGGCCGCCGGCCTCATCGGGGATCAGGTTGACCTTCGCACGGGCTATTACGAACGCAATGATGTCGATATTATCCTGGGCCGCGCATCTTTTGTCGATGAACACACCGTCGAAGTCGCATTGCTCAACGGGGGAACTGAGCGCTACACCGCTCGGGGATTTATCATCGCCACGGGATCTCGTCCCTATCAACCGCCCGACATCGCCTTTTCCCATCCTCGGATTTGCGATAGCGACTCCATTCTGAGCCTCAAAGAAACGCCGCGCATTATCACCATTTACGGCGCAGGAGTAATCGGATGCGAATACGCATCCATCTTCCGCGGCCTGCGCATAAAAGTCAATCTCATCAACAGCCGTAGCCAGTTGCTCTCCTATCTCGACGATGAAATTATCGACGCCCTCAGTTATCATCTCAGCCAAAACGGGGTACGCATTCGCCACAACGAAGAATACGACCGCGTTGAAGCCAATGACAAAGAAGTGCGCGTATTCCTGAAATCCAACAAACAAATTGTCAGCGATATCCTCCTCTGGGCGGAAGGCCGCACGGGAAACTCGGACAACATGGGATTGGAAAATATCGGAATCGAAACCGATGAACGCGGCTCTATTCTCATCAACGACGCGTACCAAACACTCGCCCAACCCCATATTTACGCCGTTGGCGATGTCGTTGGATTTCCCAGTCTGGCGAGTGCGGCTTACGATCAAGGGCGATTTGCCGCCACCCATCTCATCTTTGGCGAATGCGAACAACACCTCGTGGAAGACATTCCCACGGGGATTTACACCATTCCCGAAATCAGCTCCATCGGATTTACCGAAAAAGAACTGACAGCCCAAAAAGTCCCCTACGAAGTGGGCCACGCCTACTTCCGCCATATCGCGCGGGCACAGCTAACGGGAAGACTCACCGGCATGCTCAAAATTATCTTCAATCGCGAAACCCTTGAAATTTTGGGCATCCACTGTTTTGGTTCTCAGGCATCTGAAATCATCCACATTGGGCAAGCCATTATGGCACAAGAAGGTGAAGCTAATACACTCATGTACTTCATCAACACCACCTTCAACTATCCCACAATGGCCGAAGCCTATCGCGTTGCCGCGCTCAACGGGCTTAACAGAGTAAAATAAAAGTGCGTATTCGCACAACTTGCCCTATATTTACGCCAACATTCATTTTGCCCCTCAGGGGCGCGACCTGTAACCTTTTATTTGGAGAATCTCATGGCCGACCAGTTGCCACTCGATCAGATTCAGGTTGATCAACAAAACCTCTATCGAGAAGAATCCATCACCGATTTGCGCGTCGCCACAATTCGACGCCTGATTCCCATCAACGCCGATGGCACAGACGATAGCAGTCGTCCCACCCAATACATCGGCTCCACACAAATCATCTCTCAAATGGGGCCTCTGCCAATCTCTGCCCCCATTGAAGCCGCTTCGCTTCAAGAAGCAATAGAAAAATTTCCCCAGGCCATCAAAGCTGCTGTTGATCAAATGGTTGAAGAAGCCAAAGAATATCGCCGCCAGGAATCTTCTCGCATCGTCGTTCCCGGCACAATGCCCGGCGGTTTGCCCGGACAGGGTGGCGTTCCAGGTGGAGGCAATCCACCAAGCGGTGGCATCATCTCAAGTTGACCCAAATAGATATAAAAAACAAAAGCCGCGAGTGCGTATTCTCGCGGCTTTAAGGATAAACCGATGATCGAAAAAACCATCGAAGTTACAACTTCAGACGGTATAATGCCCACCTGTGTCTTTCATCCAGAAGGCGAAGGACCGCACCCCGCTGTCATCTTCTACTTTGACATATTTGGCATTCGCGACGAATTGAAAAACATGTGCCGTCGTTTTGCTCGCGCGGGATATTACGCTGCACTCCCCTCCCTATTTTACCGCATGGGCAATCCGTCTTACAACCCCGAAAAATTCATGAGCGGCGGTCTCAATCTCGAAAACACAGATCCCCTGCATCCGATGAACCTCAACACCAGCACGACCAATGCCATGGTCATCAACGACACGGGCGCTCTACTTCGCCACCTCGACAACGAAGAACCCCAAGCCAATGCCCAACGGGTCGGCACTATCGGCACCTGCATGGGCGGCCGCCACGCCCTCTTTGCAGCAGCAATCTATCCCGACAATGTTTTGGCCTTTGCCTCCATTCACGGCGGCAAACTCGTCACCGATGCATCGGACTCGCCCCATCTCGCCATATCCAAACTCAAAGCCGAAGGCTACTTTGGCTGGGCAGACCAAGATGCCGGCGCGACCGAAGAACACCTACAACTCTACAAAACCGAACTCACCCGCTGTGACGTCCCACATCGCATTGACTTTATGCACGGTGCACTACACGGTTATTTCTTTCCCCAGCGTTTAACGCACTACCACGAGGATGCCGCTGAAAAATCCTGGCATGCAGTCCTCGACTTATTCGCCCGCACCCTCAAAAGCTGTGTTCAATAGTCGAGCGAAATATCGATTATGAAAATCGATAAGGACAAGGTCCTGGTGGTAAAAGAGGTCTAGCCTATTCTTACAAGGCTGCCAACATGAAAATTACAAAAATTAAAATATCAAACTTCAAGAGTTTCGCTAACCAATCTATTCACTTGAACGACTTCAACTTACTGGTTGGAGCGAATGCTTCGGGAAAATCTAATCTCGTTCAAGCCTTCCAATTTCTTAGAGATATTGTTAATCATGGATTGGAAAATGCAATTTCGCTTCAGGGGGGTATAGAGTATCTATGGAATATAAGGATTGCGCATTCCCGGCCCCTTTCGTTTCGCGTAGTTATGCAGGGCGAATCCGAGGGGTTTTGGCTTGGACACCATCACGAATCTCCCTCATTCAAAATTCGTAAAATAGACTATGAGTTTTCTTTAAAATTCCATACACGAAAATTTGGATATACTATTGATCAAGACAAAATAACATTGAGCTGTCATGAAGAAAAAAAAATCAATAATTCGAAAAAATTTAACATCAAATATTCCAGTCTTAATGGCAAACTAAATATAGACTTAAATAATCCCGATATGGATATACCTCCATTCTTGGAAGATCTGTTAATTACCAAGGAACCGCCTTTGTATAATGAAATACCACTCTTGATTGAGTCACCTTTTGCTGGTGTGTTCCTAAAATCAGCTTTGAATGGATTTAGAAATATCGGTATCTATGACTTTGAACCCAA
>JAPPAB010000099.1:7452-88991 GCA_026705765.1 Gemmatimonadota bacterium | reverse complement strand
AATGGCCTGTTCCGCTACGATGGACAGAAGCTCAAGAAGATGAAAATAGCTGCGGGTTCAGACGACAGGAGTATCAGTGCAATTGCCCAGGACTTGCAAGGTCAATTTCTTTTCGGCTATTGGGAAAAGAGCATCTATAAAACTGAATTGAAAAAAAAAGAACTTTCGGGCAGTCCATTAAAGCTCATTTACCAGCGGGATGAGGCATTCCAAACCATTTTTTTGGAGGAAAAAAAGAAAGATGTCTTAGACCGCATTGGCACTGTGGTTGTCGGACGTAACAGCGAGATCTACTTTCATCTATCTGAAAAAAAACTTTCAGATACCTACAAGGGCTTCGCGCGCTGGCATCTCGAAGATGGACTTAAATTTTATGGAATTGAAGATGGGCTAATTGACGATAGGGTCACAGATCTTATAGAAGACCGTGACGGAAACCTGTGGATCGCTACTCTGGGTGGTCTTTGTCGCTTTGATGGCAGCACCTTCCAGACCTTCACGACGGAAGACGGCTTGCCGAGCAACCGCATCCGTTGCTTGTTTGAGGATCGACAAGGACACCTTTGGCTCGGCACAGATGGGGGGGTAGCTCACTTTGATGGTCAGCTTTTCCAGACCATCAACTCACCGCATATAGGACCGGTTTGTCGGATACTCGGAGACCGCGATGGAACGTTCTATTTTGGCACGCTTCTGGGTTCTGTCATACGCTACCGCCTGCGACAAACTCCGCCCCGGATTCGCTTGTTTCAGGTGATTGCCGATAAGGTCTCTAAGAACCTGGAGGAAGTCATTGTATCTAAGACAGACCAGAATGTGATTTTCGAGTATAAAGGCATGAGTTTTTCCACCCATCCCAGCGACATGCTCTACATCTATCGCCTGAAGGGTTATGATGCCGACTGGCAGCTACCGACCCGAGAAATGAAGGCGCATTACCGGGACTTGCCGCCGGGCGATTACACCTTTCAGGTCAGGGCGATAGATCGCGATCTCAATTACTCAGAGATAGCGCAAGCACGCCTCTCGATCACGGCAGACCCGCGTATCGAAGCATTGACCGATGTCATCAACCGTCGAGAAAGCCAGGAGTTTATCGGTCATAGTGCGGTCCTGCACCAGTTTCAATTCCATCTTGAACAAATTGCACCTACCGATATAACCGTGCTGATTCTGGGCGAGACAGGTGTGGGCAAGGGACTGGCTGCTCGGACACTACACGCGCTGAGTGCTAATAGCGAAGGGCCTTTTATAGAGGTCAGTTGCGGTGCATTGCCCGAAGCATTGATCGATAATGAACTTTTTGGTCACGAGAAAGGGGCATTTACCAGCGCGGTTTCTCGCAAGCTGGGCAGGGTAGAACTTGCCAAAGATGGCACGCTTTTTTTGGATGAGATTGGGGACATGGCTCTGGAAACGCAGGTCAAGTTGTTGCGCTTACTGGAAGAAGGCACGTTTGAACGACTGGGAGATGGTCAGACGCTGACAGCGCAGACGCGGATTGTGGCAGCGACGAATCGCGATCTTGAGGAGATGGTCAGCGCAGGTGATTTTCGGGAGGATCTCTATTATCGCCTCAATGCTTTTCCGATGTATTTGCCGCCCCTGCGCGAGCGTAAGGAGGATATACCAGAGTTAGCCGAGTTTTTCAAGAATCGCATGGCGACACATCTAGGCAAGCAAATCAGTCCTTTGGCAGTAGAGGTGATAGAAGTGCTACAAGCATACGATTGGCCGGGCAATGTGCGAGAACTAGAGCATACGATACAGCGAGCCGTAATCGTATGTCACGGTTCTCAAATCAAAGAGGGTGATTTGGGAATGAACTATTCTCAACGCCCAGGCTCAACGCCCAGGCAGAGCACCCTATCCGCTTCTCAAGAGCGCGAAGTCGTGCCTTTGGATGAATTTGAACGCCGCTATATTCTCGGCGTACTCGAAGCCACCAACTATCAGATAAAGGGAGCGAGTGGCGCGGCGACACTGTTGGGATTACCACCTTCTACCCTGTATAACAAAATGAAAAAACTGGGCATCAAAAAATAAATTTAAATATCACTGATGTAATATAATTTCGAGACCGTAATAGGTCTTTCAGGACCGTAATAGGTCTTGTGTGAGAGCCAATCCGACTATTCTGTGATGATATAATATAGTCAGTTTGGCTCTTTTTCTTTATGTAAAACAACACTTTACGAATATATCTCTCTGGACACCGCTCCTATTGGCACGCTTTTTGCATTTATAAAAATTTTAAGTCTCATCAGGACGATGGTCAGGATGAAGCGCAAGAGCCACTTTGGGACTATTGCTATCTCCGACGATACTATCTACCGAGACGGGTTAATTCTAGTTTCAGAAACAGTTTTTTAGTCGTCAATCCACATTTTTTGGAGGGAATACCATGAAGGCAAAGTTTCTATTAGCAGTAGTTTTTAGTGCATCTGTTCTCTCTGGTTGTTTCATTGCAACCATTGAAACGGGTCTCCCACCTTCAGATACTAAAATTGTTAATGGATGGGCGGCCTGTTTTGTTTACGGCCTTGTACCGCCCAAGGTCGTTGAGACAGCTTCTAAATGTCCGTCTGGTGTCGCAAAAGTTGTTACAAAGCATTCATTTTTGAATGGCGTTGTGGCTGCATTAACTTTCAGTATTTTCACACCGATAACGATTGAAGTTACGTGTGCGCGATCCTCTGAAGTGAGCCTTATTGATCCAGGTGATGAACTTATGATCCCTAAAAATGGGTCATTAAAAGATTTCCAAAATGTATTTTATACAGCAACAGATAAAGCTGTTATGTCAGGGAAGGAAGTCTTTGTGCAAATGCAACAATCCAAAAGTAGTGCTGAAAAGGCTAAAGCTGGAGATTAAGTTGAAAACTGGCGATAAAGCTAATATGAAGTTTGGAGCTATCCCATTTTGGATGCTGTTGCCCAATTCCGAATTCTGTCCCCGCTGCAACTAATTATAGGAGTTACAGAGCCTGAATTCAGGCTACAAACAGCCGTTTTTCCAACCGCATACTTCCTATCGACTAATTTGGTAACAGCATCGTTTTGGTAGGTACCTTAAATACAGACGCTTTCACCTATGGTCGCGTTGGTCAGACCAAGCCACTGCCGAGTTCATCCAAAAGTACCGCGTTCTAAAAAAAGGACGCACTTATCAGAGAGGATTTTCAAATGTCACCATTCTGCCGTTTTTTAGCTACTATAGCAATTTGCTCCATGCTCACCACAAATGTTTACTGTGCTGAAGAGATGCCGGTCCTTTTCTTGGATGGTCGATCTCATGTTGAACTACCCAAAAATCTTTTTGACCGAACAACACAGGCGACTATCGAGGTTTGGGTAAAATGGAATCGTTTCAACAATTGGTCTCGGGTCTTTGATTTTGGTCGTGAAGGTAATGCAGTCGTTCTACAGAACGAGAAATCCTCTAATACCCTCAATTATAGAATTTGGGATAAATCTGGAAAGCAACATGGTACCCAGGCCAAAAAGGCTGCCAATACGGGTGTTTGGTATCACATAGCTGTCGTAAGTGGATTTGGTGGAATGAAATTTTATATCAATGGCCAGCTTGTAGATCAAAACGATTTTAGTGGTTCTCTTAGTGAATCGGCTGGAGGAAACAACTTTATCGGAAAATCAAACTGGCCTAAGGATAAAATGTTTGAGGGCTATATTTCAGAGTTACGAATCTGGTCAAAAATGCGGTCACAGTCAGAAATCCGGTCTGCAATGGAGACAGCCCTTGCAGGAACCGAAGATGGTCTGCTTGCTTATTACAGATTTACGGAAGCGACTGATAACCTGATTCCAAATGTAGTAGATCCAGATTTTCCAGCACGGATGATAGGATCTGCGAAACTCGAAAAAGTTCCAGCCATCGCCCCTCTACTTATGCCGGATAAACTTGAAAATACGGCTCTCGCCAGTTATGAAAAAGCGAAAGCCGCTCTTGAAGCAAAGCAATTTGCTATAGCTATTGATGAATTTGAGCGGCTCAGTAGCACCTACCCAAAATATAAGGACTCTGAGGACTTGCTTGTTCAAGCTCGTCAGCTTGAGGCAAATCGACAAGCCGAAGATTTCTACCAAGAAGGCATGCAGTATGTTCAACAAGGCAAATTTCAGCAGGCATATTTCAAATTTAAGTCTGCATTAACTCAAGTATCTGGATTTAAAGATGCCCATATGCAGATGCAAAACGTTCTTGAAAAAGCCAAATACCGCGTTGCGATATATCCTCTAAAGACATCGGTCTTAGGGGCGAATATCACGCTTCTTCAACAAGCGTTGGCGACTGAGCTTGTCGAAGGGAGACCTGCATTTGTTGAGTACCTTAACCAGCAAACGCTCAATAGACTTTTTATGAGCCAAATGACAAATTTTAGTGCGATTGACCTTAGCCAAACTCTGTCAGCAGCTAAGGAAGCGGATATTCGTGTTGTAGTATTTGGCGACTTGCTAACAGCTACAGCTACCAGATCACGTCCTCATCAAGAAGGGAAAACAGCCTATACTTGTCTGGTAGATGGCAATGGGCGGGTTGTCGGAAGAGGACGTCAGCAGACTTACTATATTGTGTCTCAGAATGCACAGGTTAATTGTGAAGCGAATTACCAAATACTCGAC
This sequence comes from Gemmatimonadota bacterium, assembly GCA_026705765.1. NCBI lineage: Bacteria > Pseudomonadati > Gemmatimonadota > Gemmatimonadota bacterium. The sequence goes on along the minus strand of JAPPAB010000099.1, from coordinate 84,347 downwards.
ACAAGAGGCTCTATCTTGAAATCAGGCACCGTGCATGAAAGTCTAAGCGATAACGTCGAATACGCAAAATATTACGGGGACATAAATAAACTTGCGAGTAATGTGTCTAAGGGGTTGCTTGGGCTGTGGAAGGTTACTTGGCTCCGTGACAGTGAGCCAAGAGTCACTGCTCGAAAAGATCTCAAGGATACTGAAGAAATGATGAACGAAGCACTGAAAAGTTTGGCACAGAAAATGGCCCAAGAAATCAATAGTTTCGCTTCATCCTACTCACCCTCACCCAGTTCACAATAGTCTAAAACATATAATCCGCATCGCAGGCATTCTTCCATTGCCTACCACGCGCCGGTGGCTTACGAAAAGCTACATCAATCACAGGTTTGATACCCAAGTCCTCAATATTCCACCAATTAGAAATCTACTTTGATGGTAAGTGTAAACTCTGTTTGTTCATGGACATGGCGATCATATCCAGCTTCCAATGATAGGTAGGGAGGCACAGTAAGATTGGCCAACACATTAAGGTTGCTTCGTGTCTCAGTTGTCACGTTCAACTGGAGTTCTCGGCTTGCGAGTTGGTTGTTCGAGCCTTGCCGCATATCGAAGAGTGAACGCATATTGGCATCGCCCAATAATCCAGTTTTCCTTAGAAGTTCCCTTGCTGCTGGTACATCGGGGGCACCTCCCGGTAATTTGTCCTTTAAGACCAGTTTTTCTCGAAGCGAAGCCAACTCTTTGTTTTTTATTTTTCCATCTACACTACCCCTCATGGGTACACTGCCTTCAAGAGAAACGGTTGTCTCCTCTTCGATGTTTTTACACTTAATCTGCTTTATTGTAACTTCGCGAGCACCTAAATACCTGCATAACCTAGAAAAATAAAAGTGTTTGTCCAGCGCAAAAAGCTCCACCGCTTGCGTCGAGTTTTGGTATATATCCTTATCAAAGGGACTTTGAATCAGTACAGTCCCTGGCCTCGCAATCCCGCTGTCGATCAGGTCTTGTACAATCGGGTTGGACTGCTGTGGAGGATAAGGGAGTATATGTGTCTCTTCGTTGAGTAGAAGTTCAGGGCCATCCTCTTCAAAACGTAAAGCATCAATATCAGTCTGGTTTAGTACAAACACAGTTTTACGGCGATAGGGTTCGTCCGGCCATGTGGTATCTGTCATGGGCTTTTCTCCAGATTTCGATTGCGATAGATTTGTCTGATCTAAATGAGGCTGCAATTTTGCGGCTGATTTTTTTATTTTTTTACAAATATCACCCATAGAATGCTTAAGACGCCTAATACGATCAACAAGGCGGCCACTCCGAGCATCTTTCGGCGCATTCTGAGTTGCTTTTTTCTTTCAGCCAAGATAGCCTCGACACCACGACGGGCCATATCTTGGCTTTCGTCCGAAATCTTTCTTCCAATACGATTAGCAAAGCCAATAGTGGCACTGACGACATCTTCAGACCACGAAGCAGGAGGTTCATCCGGTACATGACCATAGCAAAGGAGCGGTGAGATCCTTCCAGCATCGTCCAACTCGTCCGGGGGTGCCTCCAAGAGGAATTTATCGTGGTACAAAAACGCATTATGCGAATCTTCAGAGAAGACCTGGGTGCCATCTAAAGCAACTTCTGATATTTTTTCGACCAATTCTCTGCGTTCATTCTCTTCTATGAGAGGTCGCTCATTATCCACTAGAGTATCGGGAGTCTGGTTATCCAAACTTTGGGCACTAAACGCGAGATTATTCATTGTGATTTACCACCTGATCAATTATCTCATACACCAAACTTTCTGTTGTATCCTGCGATTTTAAGCTACCGAAAATGAATTTCACCTTCCTCCCGCCTCCACTGCGTAATGCAATCTCTTGGAAAATAGGCATTCCACGGATTTTGTTCTCATAAGCCCCTCTTTTATCTTCTGGCAACATAGTTAAGTCAGGAGTCATGAGGTCGCAATACGTCCCTATAATAAACAAAGGAAACTTTTTGGGGTATTCCTTCAGCCATTTCCCAATTAGTCCTATATCTCGCTTAACCCGTTCTTCGGTACATTTATCGCCTTCCATTAACTTATCGGTTCTTAGAAGATACAGTACGATATCTGCCTTCTGAACAATATCTTTCCATTGACCATATTGAGAATCATCTCCACTCACATCTTTAGACTCCTTAATCCTCAGCTTCAAATCTTTGAGCTGAAAATCGTTAGGTTCCGCCTTTTTCGTATAGCGGTTAGCCTTATACTTTTTCGAGAACGTACCTTTGGTAAGAAAATTAATCAATACAGTTTTTCCAACCGCAAGCCCTCCAAGGACAGCTAGTCTCTTGCCCTTCAGAGCTTTAATAATGGCATCAACGGCTACGCCGATACCTGCGCCGGCCAGACCTGCACCGACGATTATCAAAATGGGAATAAAAATTGGCATGGTATCCTCCGAGATTTAAGAATAGAAATTATGATCGGTTCACTTCATTATCACATTTTTTGTAGTTGCGGAAGCCATCCCGGGGATTAAACTCAACGCCCCGGGATGGCATAGACTTCATCAGTTTTTGTCTTTATCTCTCCTTATCTGCCGCGAACCGCGTCGTAATAATTGAGATAATCGACAATCATCATGATCTGAGCGGGGGTTCCCAAGCTGATGGACAACTCGACGCCAGTGACTTCCTCACTGCGATCGTAGCGCTTTGGGCGGAAATTGGTGAGAAACGCCCGAAAATCGTCCCGACCGCTTCGTTGGATAACCTTCAAGGCCCAGTCGTCCTCGGGTTCCCAAGCGGCCACATTATCTACGTAATGACTTATGGTGTATCCGTTATAGGCTTCGTTCAATTCCTCGCGCAATTCAAAGTATTTCGGCATCAGGTTTGATCCCCCTGTGCCTGCGGGAATGTCCTTGCTTATTGCGTGGAAAGTGAAAAGGCCGCGCTTTTCGGTGAAATACAGCACAAATTTGACAAATCTATCATCTGGCACCGGCACTTTTGAAAGCAGAAGGACTTGCCTGGTGCGCGTTGTCCAAGAGGTATCTACAACAACGCCTTCGAGATTTTTTACTTCATCCCGGGACAAGCCCATCTTGAACCCAAAGGGGTTTGCGCCAAAGGCATTGGCGTGGGCGGTTGAGGCCGTCAAGACCAGTAATAACGGGAACAACAGTGTGCGAAACTTCATGGTGAAACTCCCTTGTGATGTACACACAAAAAGCCCTTGGGAGACACACTCCCAAGGGCTTCTATTTTTACCAAATAGTCGTTGAAAAACGGTACAGCTTTCGCGTGGACTTTTCGCATGGTGGACTTTCTGCGAGGTGGTGGATGGCACTCAATTATTGAGTGCCGGGCACAGTCCACCGTCACGCAGAAAGATGCGATTAAGCCCCGCCTATTTACCCTGGATCGGGGAGCTACCCGTCACCGTTAATGGGCTGTTGTATTCAGCAGGCTACCCGACAAAACGGGTATCTGCCTGACAATGGACTGTTGTCAGAATACAACGATAGGCGGGGGGTGTCAATATAAATATCAGCCATCAACCAAACCATTCTTTCATTTTCTCGGCGGCTTGCTCTTTCACCTTTGGCGTGATGTGCATGGCAATGGCGGCGACCGCGCTGATCAATACGCCCAGGTCGTCGGTGAAACCGAACACGGGCGTTGGGTCAGGTATGGCATCGACCGGCGACACGAAATAGGCCAGTGCCGCAAAGACAGTGGCCTTTGCCCATTTGGGCGTGTCCTTTGATTCGGCGGTGTAGTAGAGCCAGAGGGCTTTTTCCACAATTTCGCCGCCAGCTTTGCGAGCGAACCTTCTCAACTTCTGCCAGAAACACTCATCATTGAAATCTTTCCTTTCTCCCATTGCACACTCCACAGAAAAACCCCATCAGGACAAAGCCTTATGGGGCAGGTTTAGAGGTCTTGTAATAATCCAGTGGGGAGAGTTGAACAGATCGGCGCTTAAATCGCTTCAGAATGCGTCTGAACGTGGGGAACTTCGCGCCTTGTCTCTGGGGCAGAGAAGTCAATACTGTTCGCATAGTCCAGCGGCGTCTTGTCGTGGCGCATCAACTCACCGGACATGTATTGAGTGAGAATGCGGCGAATGACCATATTGCGCGTATCCCACGAGTTACCGGCGGCGGTGTCAAGCTGTGCCTGAAGTTTGCGAGGGATTTTGATTGAGAACGTTACAAGGTCGCTTGTTCGAGGCCGTCCAACAGGACGCTTTGATTTTGACATGATTTGCTCCGATCGGCAAGGTCGTGATTTAGGTGTTACGGCAGTCCTATGGACTCGGAAAACTCCAACGGCATATTATCTGTGCGAATCAATTCACCTCTCAGATACTGCTCAAGGATTCGGCTGATTACGACATTGCGGGTCGCCCAGGAATTATCAGCGGCGCGGTCGAGACGGCAGACAATCCCGCGCGGGAGTTTGGCGGCAACAATCACCAGCTCCCTTTTTGGTGGTCGGCCATTGTTTTTGCTCATGACGTTCTCCTGTTCAGCAACACCCTGGCGGGATATTGCTGGCCTTGTCGTATCCAGCCCGGCTCAATGTACGGCTCTGGCGCCAACGAGATAGTTGAGCCATTGGTAAAGCAGATGGCGTCAGGGCTTGCGCTCGAAATCTCCAGATACTCTTTTGCCAGAATAACGTCAATATCGCCGTTGTGATCTTTCCACGCTCGCAGGGCGATGGTACCGGAAATATCGCTTTGATACTTCTCGAAGTCCTGCTCTTGCAAGTCCTCTATTCGATCCTTCATCCGCTCAATGCGCGGGTCGATTGATTCCATTGAAATCTCCTTGTTGAATGTTCTCGAGTACGGTCATTGTCAAGACGTGAGTGGCAATGCTCGCCTGACCATTGGAGCTTCAAAGTCAATGGCGTCCAGATAGTCGAGGGCTGTATCATCCACGCGCATAAGTTCCCCAGTGAAATACTGCTCGAGTACTTTGCAGATGACCTGATTGCGGGAATCATGGGAGTTACTTTTGGCCTTCTCGATCAGTGCCAAAAGTGGCAGAGGAATCCTCACAGACACCAGCTTGAGGTTGTCTGTCCTCGGCTGTCCAACAGGGCGTTTGGTCTGCCGCTCGATGCGGGCTTTTTCTTTCCACTCCAGCGAGACAGCTTGCCCTCTGGACAATCCTGTATCGAGACATTCTGCGCGCCAGACGGCTCCCGGCTTTATTCCTTGCGCTATGGGGCTGTTTGGCGTACGTGTATGCTCTTTGATGCGGTCGGCTATTCTGACCTCTGTGGCCTCTACAAATGCCCGTCCGTCGGCAAGCGTGATGCGATATACCGAGTAATGACTCTCATCTTCTGGCGGGTTCGTGAGGTGGTATCCACAAAGGCCACGCTCGACGGGCGGGAGTTGGCAATTCAGATGGGTACAGTGGAGATAGCTTTTCAGAATGTCCATATCGCTCCTTTTGTTTTGGTGTTACGGGAATAGAAAAAGCCCCCGGCGGTGTTCTGCCAGGGGCGCGTGTGTTTGTGTTCTCGAGTACGGGTTTATGCAGTCTGACCAAAGGCGGCGGTGAAGATGAGAAAGTCTTCTATGCCGACAATGCCGTTGCCGTCGAGATCCATACGGGCATCGAAGTTTTGATCCCCTTCTCGTGTGCCAAACACATCAACAAAGAGCAGGAAATCAGGGATATTGACAATACCATCACTGTTGAAATCAGCAGGGAGAAGCGTCTTTTGCGTTCTCACTGTTATACAGCTACTCTGTGGACTCCAGCCGCTAAGGTTGGCTCCCTGGACGCTGAAGTAATACTCCGTGTCTGCAACAAGGTCAGTGAAAAGGACGCGCTGCTCTGCGCTGCCTTTGGACTCAGCAATGTCTGTGCAGGAGTTGTCCGTATAGCGGACGATGTGGTATGCGAATACGGGCACATCATCCGCTGGCGGATCCCATTGCAGAGTGATTGTCGTTGCGGTCACACCTGCCTGTCGCACATTCTGGGGCATACTCGGCGCCTTTGGCTCTGGCCTCTTTGCAAAACTCATTTTGATCTGAATGGGATTGCTGGCAAACAGGTCTTTGGTGACTGTATCTGCAAGGTCTCCTATCGGTCCAGACAAAAGTGCCAGCATTTCGTTCAGCGTAAGTGAGTGAACAAGATGGAGTGAGTCTTCTGTTGCCGTGTAGGTATATGATCGAGAGGTGTTCTCCCCTGTCTTGAGGGTAAGCACTGTTGCCGGGGAGGTGCTGTAAGTACCTGCACCCTTCAGGGTATCCTTTGCCGTTGCCGTTATCGACATCAGAAACGTCGCCTCTATGTCTGCCTCTGCTCGGAAGTTAGCCGTGACGCTATCGCTGTCGGCTTTGAAGGTGATCTTGCCGTTCACAGTGCCGCTGTATTGCGGCTGAAGCGTTTCTTCGAGTGCGAGCGGCATATACACCTTTAGTGCGCTACCCTTCGCCTCCCAAGTGCCTGTCAGTACCCCTCCTTTTGGCGTGAACGTCTCCCCTTCTTTTTGCAGGTACTGTGAAACGATACTTAGCTCTTTTTCCAGGATGCGAGGGCATAAGAGGTTGGCGAGTCCCCTTCCGTATTCTCGGTCAATGCCGGGTTCGCCTATATCGACCGCGCAGACTTCCAGTGTCTCCCGTACTTCTTCCTCAGTCGGATAAAGTTGTGAGAGGTAGAATGCCATAGCGGAGAGACGGGCAGAGGCGTCAGAGGTGTATTGTCCTGGTATTATTGTGAAGCAATTCTCTTTGATGTCTCCACATGAGACGACATTCCTGTTCGGTTCAATATCATGCGTTCTGGTTATGTGAGCGCTGGTAGCCCAGAGGACTTTGTTGGTGTTTCGCACTTCCAACAAGAATTCGTAATTTCCGTCCCTCCAGTGCTGATGATTTTTGTTGTAGAGGTCACGATCAGCTTCTCTTTGATCGGTGATGTATGTTGAATCTACAGAATATGTATTGCCAGCGGATAAGATAAACAGGATGTTATCAGTGCTTCTTAATCTGGCCGGGTCTTCAGACGTATCAAGCGGCGTACGTCGTGGTATATGCACCACCCTTGTTGCATTCCGCAGATTCTCCTGTTCATTTGAAATGAGCTCTCTCAGACCTACATTCCCAATCAGATCCACGTAGCCGAAGCGCTCTACAAACAAGATATTTCTATCGGATACGCCAGTGTTTATGAATATGTCTTTCATCGCTTTGCCGTGACCTGTAGTTGGATCATCGGCAATGATCAGTGTGTCCTTGAAGCCACTTTGTAGAGCAACGGCCCTGCTTTTGCCGAGGTCATAGATTGACGGAAACCGAACTCCCGTTCCCGGCTTGAAGTCCCGTATCATTAACTCGACCAGCGACGGCATCTCAATCCTGCACGACTGGGTGACGATCCCTACCAATAGCATTGTTACTACTGCACCTATACGCATGCGGTATTCCTTCTTTTGATTGTTGACATATTCTCCCCGATCGTTGGGGTCGTGTTCGGAGTAACACCAAATTAAAAGGTATCGTGACCTTGCCTCAAAGAGAAGTCGATGATGGGGGTGATGCCTTGCTTTCGATAATGGGCGCTCACGCCACGCAAAGACAAACTGACAGTGTGCTTACGTCCGTTAATCTCGATGAACCAATAGGCATATTTCGCGCCCTGATTGAAGGGCGGATCCCCGTGAACCAGCCTGTTGGGTTCTCTGAGTCTTTCAACAATTCTGTTCCGATACGAATGAAATTTCACCTTTGCATCCGAACCTTCGTAAAGCGTCTTAAAGACAGGCAGGGCGGCGTGTTTCTCGTACGCATCCACGAGTAATTTTTCCAGCATCTTCTCGCCCGTCGTCACCTGCGAAACTTCAACAGGCGCATTGTCGCCCAGGAACCTTTTGGACTCGCCTATCATTCCCAATGCAATCACCAGCACAAAAATTGCAATAACTCCCCAGTGTTTTTTCATATCCCCTCCACAGTGGGCCTTGCTCCGCGCCTGAAGGTCGAGATGTACGCAAAAGCTACGAAACACTTCATGTTAAGCGTTCTGAGAGCGATTAACAAGTGTCTCCCCCAGGCACTTTTCAAATAATCGCTCCCAGACGCATCCAATCCTCTATTTCTCCCCAAATGCGCGGCTTATGAGGTCTGATGCTTCCTTTTTGGTGATACGCACCTCGCCATCTTTGGGGGGAGTCTTCAACTTGCGGTTAATCTCGTCGGCAAGGTCGCCATCCGTCTTTGAGGACTTGGCGATGTTCTGCAAGGCGACGATCTGCTTTGAGGTGGCCGCTTCTCCAGGCCCTACCTCATAACGTTCTGGCCCCTGCTCGCGCGGTGGCGGGTTAGGGTCGTCTATCCAGTCATGGCCGGGGTCAGAAAGCGGGTCGTCGTTGTGCCCGTTGTGATGCCGTCCGTTGCTGGCGCGGCTGGCGTTGTCGTCGTCTCCGTCGTAGAGATGCAGACCAATACCGAACATCGAACAGCACTTTTTGAGCGCATCGACACAGGCGGTTTTCATTGCATCGCCCAGGGGAAACCCACGATTTATGTTGCCGTGCCCGTAGTTCTCTCTGGTGATTACTCGACCATCTTCGAGCGTTATGCTCAGCGACCCTTTCACGCCCACAGTGGTATCGGTAAGGCCGACCACTTCGGTACGGAAGTCCCAGGCGAAGGGAAACATTCGATCCAGACGGCGGGTATATTCGGGATGCCCGACATACGAGAGCGGCTTGTTGCCGGTTCCTGCATCCTGGCGAATCTTTATCACGTCCTGGGGGAACGGTACATAGCACTCGCCAACGATAGCCTCAACATCGACCTCTGGCAGTAGAGCGGTTTCTGCGCTGATTGCTTCCATTGGATATTCCTTTCAATGGTTGGGGGTTATGGGCGACCACTGGGGCCGCCCTGGTGGTTACTCGTCCTCGAAGTCCTGAATGATGATTCGATCCTCTCCAATAGCCTTTATGATCGTGCTGAATTGCTCACTGGCGGCTTTGGATGAAGGGTATCGCACGACCTCCGTGTTGCGGGTATTACCTTCAAAGACAATATCCCGTCCTGTCAGGGAGATGTCGCGCCCCTCAAGTGCCAGTAACCGGCGGCCATTCTGAAGCCACATTGTTTAGTTCCTTTCGTTGGGCGCGTGAGTCATTGAGCAGACCACACGGCCATTTGTGAACGTCTGGCAGAGCCTATCGAGGTGCTTGACAAACGCCTGGCGCCTGGCGACCTGTCCCGAGAGTTTCAGCTTCACTGTGAGGCCGTCAGGCGCGGCAGGTGTTACCTTTTCTTTTGCCATTGATGTCTCCCTATTCGCCATCAAATTCAGCATCGGCGCCCACATCGGCCATGCTGTTCGATGTGAGAAATTCGTACGATTTTTGCAAAACGAGGATGGCCTTCGGTATATCGTTCACCTTCAAGCTGTTGGTGGTCTGCCAGTTGCCGTCTTTGTCCAGGTAACTGCGCTGAAACGTGACAGTGCGGACAGTGAATTTTTCCTCTCCGCGTGTGTATTCATTCTCGTAGATCGAGGCCGAGCATAGCCCATGCCTAAACGTGATCTCTGGCTGTGACATTGTGGTTCTCCTGTTGGATGTGGGCAACTCTCGAAGTCGCCCAGATGATTGGGGTTATTCCGCGGCAAAGTCTGTATCCCAACTGAAGCTGTATTCCTCTTTGGACTCGGTGAACTCCTGACACAATTCCTCAAGCCGTTTCACAAAATCCTCGGGCTTGAGCGTGACCAATCCGAAGAACTTCAGACGGACAACGAACTTTTCCGGTGTGTGGTTGGTGGTGGTTTCTACGGGCGTAGCTATCTCAATCGCCTCGGCGATCTCTGGCGGCGCGGCCTCATATTCTGGCATTGGTGGGGTTCCTTTCTACGCTTGCGTTGGGGAGTTAGATGATCAGGCCGCTTTCTGTGAGGCGTTGGACTATGGCGTTATACCGGACGGCGGCGGCTTGTGGTGATGGATAGCGCACGACCTCGATGTTGCGGCCATTGTCGAAGACGATCTCGCGGCATTCCAGCTTGATGTCTCTGCTCTCAAGAGCAATCAGCCGCTGGCGGCTTTCTACCCACATTGTTTTGCACGTCCTTTCTGTTGGGGGTGATTGGGCGACCGCGCGGGCCGCCCAGGTGGATTAGAAAACATTCGCTTCCTTCATGCTGATGAACCGCTCGGATCCGATGATGAGGTGATCGACCACCTCGATCCCCATTATCTCGCCAGCCTGAACCATCCGGCGCGTAAGCTCGATGTCCTCACGAGAGGGCGTTACATCGCCAGAGGGGTGGTTGTGTCCGAGTATCACACTGGCCGCGCTTATCCCAACGGCTGGCGCAAACACTTCTCTCGGATGCACAAGACTCGCGTTGAGGGATCCGATGCTGATTGTCTCGGTCTTTATGACCTGGTTCCTGGCATTCAGAAAGATCGTGACAAAATGCTCTTGCTTGAGGTCGCGGATGTGGCGAAGCTCTGGCAAGACTTCCGCGGGCGACGTGACCGGCTTATCTATCCCCATGCCCTGATTAAGCACACGACGGGAAAACTCGAGTACGGCTTGCAGGGTGATTTGTTGGGATTTGGTCAGATCATTCCCTTCGAGTCTGCGGTCGATGATTTGCCCGGGCGGATGTTCAAGCTGAAAGTCTGCGAGTTTGTCGATGGGGTTCTTTTTGAGAAAAGCGCGGCACTTCGCCAGCACGTCGCTACCATTGCGTTGGGGCATTCGGAGAACGAGGGCAAGAAGCTCATCATCTGGCAAACTCTCGGCTCCAGTCTTCTGGATTTTATAAACGGGTTGCTCAATTTCGTACACGCCATTGATCTTATACATCGAGGGGGTCTCCTATTGGTTGTGTTACCCGAAGATGGCTTTGGATGCAGCGGCGGCAGCCTCATTGGGATTGGTGTATTCGATGCCGTTAATGACGTAGATTTTGCCCTCATTTTCGGCTTTGCGAACTGGTGGGGGATCTGGCGTTGTTTCTGGTGGGGTGTCTGCGGTCGATTTCCCGTTGGGCGGGGGATGGTCCTGGCTGTACCGTTTGGGGGGATATTCGCCTTCGCCATTGGCTTTATTGGCGTGATACTCGGCCTTGCGGTCGGCACTGGCTTTTTTGTCGCCGTCACGCTTTTTGATTCTCGCCATTGCATTGTCGATTATCTCGGTGGCTTTGTCCCTCGTAGCTCGCGGGCTATTCATCCAAATGGCAGTACGGTGTGCTTCTTCCGCGGTGAACGTGCTTGACAACATCAGCTTGTTGAGCAAAGCGCGTTGTTTGTCGGTCGGTTTTTCTGTTGCGTTCTCCATCGAGATCTCCTTTCGTGGTGATGCACCTGTCAAGGTGTGCATTGTTTTGCCCTGGTGAGTGTGTCGGCACTCACTGGGGCTTTTTTCCTGCTCTCCATTATGTTTGTGCCTGAAAAGCTGAAGATTCGCACAAACAAATAGCCCGTCGATCGGTTAAGACCAACGGGCTGTTTTTTTGTATTCGAGCGCGGGCGCGGGCGGGTCTATTCGCTGTAAGACAATTTCTCCTGTGGGTGCTGGTGCGGCACTTCTCGCCGTACCGCCGGTGCATCAAAGTTGATACTGTGTCCATAATCAAGCGGCGTCAAATCAGCCCTGGACAATTCGCCATTGAAGTATTGCTCGAGTACTCGCCTGATGATCATATTTCGGCTATCGAGCGAGTTACCAGCGGCCTTGTCGAGTTGGGCTTGTAGCTTGCGAGGTATCTTTATGGAGAACGTTACAAGGTCGGTTGTCTTTGGCCGCCCGACCGGACGTTTAGATTTTGACATGTTTTCTCCAGATCGTGAGCCTGAAAGTTTAGGTGTTACCGAAAAGGGGGCATTTAGTGACCATATTTGAGGCGGGCTATTGCGCCTTTTTCGGCTAGGCCTTGAGCGGATCCAACCCGGAGCGAGTGCCCGAAGATATAGCCGTCAACCCCGGCGTCGCGGGCGCAGGATTTGATTATATCGCGCACAGCGTTGACTATGATAGCATTATCCCCCAGGCGGCCATTACTCCACATCCGCCGAAAGAGCGGGCCTTGCGCTCCGCTTTATCGGGTATCTGTCTCAACAATACGATCTGACTTTGCCAGCCTCGCTATCAAAGACTTTATTGACAACCAACCATAACTTCAACTATATATAATCAAGTGTTTGCTGAGTAATGGGCTTTCCAGTAATTTCCTTCAGAAAGTGGATGTGATGACACGAGAACAAATCAATGAGTCTATCCGAGAGGATATGAGGGAATACATAGACTCGCCTAATCTCAATCTTCGCATTATGGCAAAGGCGATTATTAGAGAACCACATAGCGGCAGAGAGCCATATCAAATTCTGGCTGGTGAATACCGATGGTTTAAGAGGGGTACTGAGGAAAAAGAGGTCGCATATACATTTATGCGAAAATATGACGTGCCCAAACTAAAAATAGAGGCGAGAAAGAAAGAGCAAGAGGAAATCGAAAGAAAGAAAGCGGAATTTGACAAAGAAACGGAAGATTTGAAGCGTTATCGAGACAATGGCAATGTGTTTTATTTCATTCTCTGGCTATTCTCTTTTATCACTGGATTCCTTGCAACATCGTTCTTTATTGACATAAAACAGACAGGTAAACGAGCGAAGAAATATACCGGAGGCGATAGCTAAACAAATGGGACTTATATTCAATAGTGCCGGTGATTTTGGGGTGATTGATTTTGGTTTATAGTATAGGTGATTAGTAGTGTAAAGAGCAGGGAAATGAGGAGGTAGGGTGGCCTCAATTTCCTTATACGGCTGAGGAATTGGCAAAGGTGGTAGTGACGCCTGTTAAGTCAGAAGAAGCGAAAGAGAAATTGGGTATTGATAATGGATAAATCGTACAGTATTACCATAAAAGGTGAGTCCTCTGGAAAAACAATTAGAGGAAATATTCCTGGTGAGGCATGGGAAACGCTATTAGGGTTCTGTAATGAAGTAGATGAATTTTTTAATTTGATTCAGAGATGTGGAGGTTTGAAAGTTAGTGGGAGCGTGAAGATAGATTTTGATGATGATAGTGTTGAATTGGTGGAGAAATCAAATATTGATATTTTACGTCGTTCAGGAATCTTACATAGGTTGAGACCATTTATACTTCAGGGGAGTAGGAGGTATCCAGAGCCTTTTTATTTTAATAAGATGGTAGATTTGCTTAGTTGTAATATGAGACACCCATTGATGACTCAATACTTCCGATCTGTCAAAGATGTGTTTTCTAATAAACATTTTCGGAAATCGTTGAGAATTACTTATGGAGAATTGATGGTCAACAGTGAGGAAGTTTTGATGGCATGGTTAAATGCGTACGAATACCACAGAGACGATGGTAAACGAAAATTGATAGAAGAAATTGAGGCGGTGTTTCCTAAAGAATCTTTACGAATGATATTTATGTTAATGATATTGGAGAAGATTAAAATAATTTTTGAATTTAAAGGTGTTATTTCTCGCATTGATAAAAGAGGAGGATTTGAAATATAAACTCATTGAGCTAAAAGTTTGTTTCTGCTTATCGAATCGCTGTGTCGGTTGCCTGAGCCTGTGCGATTACAAAATGAATTGCTGGACAATGAATTAGACCAGCACGATCTATTCTGGAAATTCTAGCGTATAGAACAGCAACATCAAAGAGACATGCAATATCAGTTCTGGAGTCGAAAGTGTTATTGCGAATGCTGAACAGTTGAAGCCAAAACTTGCTCTTGTAAACACTGTACATTTGCCAGCATGAAGTCAATACAAAATTGTGTCGTGCTGAGTCTGGCGAGCCATTTTAATCGAATGGCTCGCCAGACTTTTTTGTGCGCTCACTCTGAATTTTGAGGTTGATACGTTTGAACAATTCAAATTGTTTGGTCCCTTTTCTATTCCCCTAGGATTGTGGCAATCACACCTTTTGCCAATTCCTCTTTCTCGGTATATCTGGCTGGCATTCGCGTATCTTTCCACCTGCCAGCCGTCTGGAGTTGTAGCATTGTCGCTTTTTTCTCCACGAGTGTTTGCGCTGTTCCCACCCTGAAGCTGTGGCCTGAAATTCCGGTAACATCTATTTGCGCTTTTTCGGCCACGTCTTTGATCATATCCCGTATCGCAGTGATACCGAGCGCGTCTTTGCCCATTTTGCTGTTTTGATAGATGCGCCTGAACAGTGGGCCGTCACTCACGCCAGAGAGCCGCTGGTATTTTTCGATTGCTTTGATTGTCCGCTTTTGCAGATAGACTTCTCGCCCTTCGGCTTCTTGGTCAGTCTTTAAGCGCGGGATTAGAAGACTGCCCGATCCGTTTTCTCGAGTACTGATATGCTCGCATAGGATCGCGCCAACCTCTGAAATCCTCAAAAGTCCATTGCTCATTGTGAGAATGATAGCGGCATCACGCGCTCGGCGGATCCATGCCTTCTCTGGTGTCTCTTTGCTGTCGGTCGGTGAGGTATGCGCGGGACTGTCTGCGATGGTCGCCATCGTTATAGCGTCATCGACTTTGATACCAGTGGCTTGGCCGCGACCTCGCGCTTGCGCCTCGGCATTGCGCTTGATGCCCTTCAGCGTTGTGTCTGCTGGCAAAAAGTCAATGGACGTGCCTGTGTGTCGGGCCATGAATTTGATCGCTGTCAGGACGCTAGCGATGGATGCAGGGCTTTTGCCATTGAGGTGCAGATGTGTCAGATATTGATTGATTTCTTCGGGCGTGACATGTTTGCCGTGAAAGCGCACGGCGGCTTGCATAAGTACCCCGTCGAGGTCGCCGCTGGTTTGTGCGGCCTGGTCGATCTTCTCGCACCAATTCAAAAAGTGCGTGGTAGCGTGGCAATACATCCGCTTTGTGTTGTGGGCGATGGATCCCGGTTGAAGTGTCTGGGACGTTTTATCGACCGCGCTGTGCGGCCTGGTGGTCAATGCGTTGTCCATACTTGGCTTCCTCTCTCGTGTTTGACTTGACCGATACTTAGAAAATTCCTATTGTGTATATACGTAAATATACGCAGAACTTTCCACAGCAGACAAGAAAAAAGTTTTTCTATCAGAAAAAGTGGGAAATTTGCGACAAATTATTTTTGGGGTTGAAATTTGAGTTGCAACGACCTATGTTTTTTATCATCCGACGAGAGGTAAAAAAAGTGCCGTCAGGCTTGTAGGGAGCCGACGGCACAGAGAATAGCTTGCAAAGAACACCCAAAGAACCCCCATTGAGTATTCAATGTTAAGATACGAACGAAAATGAAATTAGCAAATAAAAATGTTTTTTTAATCTGTCTCCGTACCCGGTCGGGGGTACAACAAGAGGGAAAGAGAGATGTTTAGTGATGTCATGAAGTATTATCAGGAGGAGATAGAAAAGGACGACAAGGCCCTGAATGTGTCCGATGAAGAGTTTTTTATGACACCCAAGTGGCTGATGTGCCGTCCCGTCAATGAAGTGCCCTACAGTGCAAAATGTGTCTATGGCGTCCTCAAGACCTATTGCAGTATGTCTATGGGATATGGAAATGGGGCTTTCACCTGGGTAAGCAATGTAACAATCGCTCAGGACATAGGTGCCAAGAGCAAGACAACCGTCGAGAAGGCAACCAAAAAACTCTTAGACCTAGGGCTTATTGGTCGCATAAGGCGAAAAGGAAAGGGAAAAGGCTTCTTTAGTACCGGTAATGTATCGTCTGTACACTACCTGCGCAGACACCAGTGGATGGATGACTTTGCCGCTGCCAAAGCCTTGAGGGCTGAAGAGCGAGCGAAGTTGCTTGAGCGGAATGAAGCGATCTATGCAGCAGATGCGATCCGCCATCAGGAATACAAACAATTTAAACCCTTTCCGCCCCTCTAACACCTATACCCGCTCTAGAGGTGGTAGGCTTCCGTGCGACCATCTGGTTGAAACTTACCACCTCTACGTCTGGTAGGATACCCGCTCTAGAGGTGGACATAATATAAGAAGTACTGAATAGAAGATTGTAGGCGTCAATATAAAACGCACTGTGTGAGTCCCTGGGAAAATCTTGACTTCAAAAACCCTCTCCGCAGTCACTGCGGAGGTACAGAGTACGAGGAGGAAGATGCACATGATGAAGATCCTCGCACACCTATAGCACCTGTTGGTGAAGGGAGACAGATTTCGGGATGGCGGCGTACTCGAGCTTATGGAAACCGAGAGTCAAACTGACCGGCGCGGAGCGTCGAAAAATATAGCGCAAAAACCAAAGGACAACGGCAACCAAAAACCCCCCAACCTGTGAGGGCAAAAATGACTTTACAGAAACTTGTGATCCAATGGGCGACAATGCCTTATCGAATTGATGCGGCGAGCTTGGCAAAATCTGCTCAGGCATTGAACCAAGTGATTGAGATTGAGAGGGAAAAAGAGAGGACCACCAGGCGGCGTGGTCGGGCACTGGACAGGCAGGCTTGTTATCAAATGAGGTTATTTGGGCATGGTGAAAATTGAACATATCGCTGGGCACTGGATCGGTTTGATAATTGGACAGATTACAATGAGGACAAGATCAGAAGGCTTTTGGGAGTCGATAAGAAAAAGGCGGGTGTATCTCAACGGGCGGCAAATGCGTTGACAGACAAGTTATTTCCGGGCCACCAGCACGGCATCTTTCGAGGCCAAGTGAAGGCGTATTTGGACAAGATCAGGCGGCTTTGATGACGAATGGGCAAAGCTGAATGCCAACGCCGCTGAAGGAGATCAACAAATGAAAACACAGGTAATCAAAGAAATTTCGCAACTTCTGAAAGAACTCGACACCTCTTTTTGGGGGTCAATTACACTGCGTATTCAGAAAGGTGAGTTAATCAATATTGTGAAAGAGCAGTCCATTAAAATAGACGCTCTGAAACAAGATGTGCAGCACAAATAAAACTCCAAAAACAAATCATTAAAAACAATATCAGGGAGTAGGAAAAACCACACCTGAGAAAAAGAAAGGTGTGATTATGGCAAAACGACAAAAAATCGACTGGGACAATATCCCTGTTACGGTCATAGAAGAAGGTGCTCCAAATCTCCAAAACCCCTATGCCCAATTATCCCCCGAAGAACGGATGGATCACTTGAAAGAACTCTGTCAAACCATTTATATGAGGAGGTTGGAAAAACCAACTCTGAACAGTATTTCTGGAAGTGAAGGCAGTGATTAAATGTTGCATAAAGCATTGTTTTTAAGTATATTTGTAATAAATAGACGGGAGATATATTTATATATAATTCCCAAATAAAACAATACAGAGCAAAGGGGATGGATATGGTAAAATGTGGCCTTTATGCACGGGTCTCAACCGACCTGCAAGCCGAAGTGAAAAATGGCAGTTTGGACACCCAAATTGATCTGCTTCAGAAGTACGTCGAAATCAAGGATTCCACATCGCCAGAAGAAGAATGGAAAGCGGTGGCAATCTATCGTGAGGAAGGCAAATCGGGTAAGAATTTAGACCGCCCTGGATACAAGCGAATGGTTCGAGACATTGAGCAGGGTAAGATTGACGCGGTGTTATGCACAAAAATTGATCGCGTCAGCCGGTCTATCATCGACTTTTATCAATTCCACGAATTTTTAGAAGAAAACGAAACCATATTCATTTCAATCAATGAGAATTGGGATACCTCAACCGCTATGGGTCGGTTTGCTCTCTCAATTTCTCTCGCAACGGCTGAATTAGAAAGAGAACGTACCAGTGAGCGCACGAAAGAAAAAATGCAGTGGCGTGCTGAGAAGGGCCTACGTAATGGCGGACAGCACCTCCTTGGATACGACATTGATCCGGACAACAAGGGCGTTCTAAAGCCCAATGAAGCAGAACGAGAACTGGTGATCTTAATTTTTCAGACGTACGTCAAAGAGCAAAGTTTTCGTGCCGTAGCCCGAATCATAAATGAAAAAGGCTATCGTACAAAATCGTATGTGTCGAGAAGGGATAAGGTCTATTCTGGCAAAAAATTCAATAAGACACAGATTATGCGTATGCTCCAAAATGAATTTTATATTGGAAAAATTACTCACAAAGGTAAGGTATATGAAGGCCAGCATGATCCTCTTGTCCCGATGGAATTGTGGAATAAAGTGCAAGCCGTTATAGAAACGAACCGAGTCTCTGGGACAAGAGGGAGGAAACAAAACCTTCACCCCTTCTTACTTCAAGGTCTGATTAAATGTGGCTGGTGCCAGTCTCACATGACCCCTTCGCAGGCTCGAAACCACCAAAAAAAGCCCTATTTCTACTACCATTGCACCTGTAAAATCCATCGTGGAAACGAAGAATGCAAAATGAAGCCGGTGTCTGCACCGGCCCTTGAACAAGTAGTCGCTGATCGGTTAATTCAACTCAGTGATGATCAAAAACGTGTTCAAGAGCTTATCGCAGAAGCTACGACAAGCCAATCGGAGCGTATGAAAACCTTAAGGCAAGCACAGGAAAATCATCGCAGGAACCTCAAAGATATTGAGAAGAAGCTGGATGTCCTGGTGGAAAGCATCGCTGGTCAGCAGGTCGGCCTTAAAACCATCAGTCAGAAAATTATTGCCCTCGAAGAACAAAAAAGCCAAATAGAACAGGAGATGATGGAGAACGAGGCAACTCTGGCAGAGGCAAAACAAAAGGCCATAAGTGTTGCTCAAATGAAGCAAAAACTTATGACCTTTGAAGAATTATATAATGAAGCCACACCAGAGGAACAGAAAGACCTGTTAAGGCTACACATCAACCAACTGATTTATACCCCTGATGAGATTCAACTCGCTTTATTTCGTTCCTGTCATGAACCGGACAGGTCAGAAGTTCTGCGAGACGATACGTTTGGTAGCGGCAGAGGGACTCGAACCCCCGACCCATGGATTATGATTCCACTGCTCTACCAGCTGAGCTATGCCGCCACATAATATCAGGGCGAGAAAAATACAGGAAAACGCTTATAGTGTCAAGCAATAGCCTTCCATCTGCAACCCATCCCTCGCCTCGCGCATCAAACCTCAAAACCATTGACAACGACCTCAATATACGGTATATGAGAATATATTGTGGAGGAACTTATTCATGAAACCCGTACTCACACTCCTCGTACTCCTTCTCGGACTCGGTTTGCCCGCCCGGGCAGAAGAAGTACACGTCGCCAAAATCAACGGCACCATTGAGGGCGGCGTTGCCGCTTTTGTCACGCGCGTCATGAGCGACGCAGAAGACGCGGGCGTCAAAGCCGTCATCTTTGAAATCGACACCCCTGGCGGTGCCCTCGATGCCGCGCTCACCATCCGGGACGCCATCCTCTACAGCGAAATCAAAACCATCGCCTTCATCAACCCCCGCGCCATATCTGCAGGCGCCCTCATCTCTCTGTCTGCCGACCACATCATCATGGTCGAAGGCGGCACCATTGGCGCGGCCACAGCCGTCGATATGCAGGGCAACAAAGCCAGTGAAAAAATCATCTCGTATTTCCGCAACGAAATGAAAGCCACAGCCGAAAAAACCGGGCGCTCCTCCAAACTGGCCGAAGCCATGGTCGATGAAGACGTCGATATCGAGGGCCTGGCACCCAAAGGCAAGCTACTCACCCTCACCACTAAAGAAGCTGTTGAACAGGGCATCGCCGACCACAAAATCTCCGAAAAAAACGAATCGGAAAAACTCATCGCCGTACTCAAACACTACGACCTCGTGCAAGCCAGCGTCATCCACCAATCGACCAACTGGGCCGAACAAGTCGTGCGCTATCTCACCAACCCCTACCTGGCCTCGCTGCTCATGACCCTGGGATTTCTGGGCCTGATATTCGAAATCCAAAGCCCGGGCTGGGGCATCGGCGGCACCATCGGCTTAATCTGCCTGGGCCTGTTCTTCGGCAGCCACCTCCTCGTCAACCTCGCTGGCTGGTCTGAAATACTCATCTTCTTTCTCGGCATCGCGCTCATCCTCCTCGACCTGTTCTTTGTCGTCGGCTTTGGCCTGCTCGCCATTCCCGGCGCAATCCTGGTCTTAACCAGCCTGTTCTTAAGCCTCATGGGCCGCTTTGACCTCTGGACCTGGGACGACATCAGCGCCGCACTCACCCCCTTGCTCCTCTCTGTGATCCTCACCGGTGTCCTGGCCATACTCATCCTGCGATCCCTCCCGAACTCCAGAATGTGGAACCGCCTCGTACTCGACATCGAAGAAAAATCTTCCGAAGGATATGTCGCGGCCCCCTACAGCGACCTCTTAGGCGTATCGGGCACCGCATTCACAGACCTGCGCCCCGGAGGCACTGGCGTATTTGATGGTCGTCGCATCAGCGTATCGACCGAAGGCGAATACTTAACCAAAGACACACCCGTCACAATCATCGAAGTCGAAGGCAGTCGCGTCATTGTGCGAAAAATAGAAGACACATAAGACCGACCATTTTTTAAGGAGCTTTTCATGGAAGCGATTATTCCCCTTCTTATAGTTGCTGCAGGTATTCTGGCACTCTCCCTCTTCTTATACTTCATCCCCGTGGGCCTCTGGATCTCTGCCCTGGCTGCGCGCGTGCGCATCGGCATCATCGAACTCATCGGCATGCGCTTGCGTCGCGTGCCCCCGCGCATCATCCTCGGCTCGCAAATCAACGCAACCAAAGCGGGCCTCGACATCCCCACTGCATTTCTCGAAGCCCACTACCTCGCCGGCGGACATGTCGAAAACGTCGTCAACGCACTCATCGCCGCAGACAAAGCCGGCATTGGCCTCACCGGCGAACGCGCCGCCGCCATCGACCTTGCCGGACGCGACGTACTCGAAGCCGTACAGGTCAGCGTCAACCCCAAAGTCATCTCCACCCCCATGGTCACCGCCGTAGCCAAAGACGGCATACAGGTCAAAGCCACCTCTCGCGTCACGGTTCGCGCCAACATAGAACGCCTCGTCGGCGGTGCAGGTGAAGAAACCATCATGGCCCGCGTAGGCGAAGGCATCGTCACCACCATCGGCTCTTCGGAAACCCACAAAGACGTACTCGAAAACCCCGACATGATCTCCAAAACCGTACTCGACAAGGGCCTCGACTCGGGCACCGCCTACGAAATCCTCTCCATCGACATCGCCGACGTGGATGTGGGCGACAACATCGGCGCAAAACTCCAGACAGACCAGGCCGAAGCCGACAAAAACATCGCACAGGCGCGCGCCGAAGAACGCAGAGCAATGGCCGTTGCACTCGAACAAGAAATGGCAGCCCGTGTTGAAGAAATGCGCGCCCGCGTCGTCGAAGCCGAAGCCGAAGTCCCGCTTGCAATGTCCGACGCCTTCCGCAGTGGCAACATGGGCATCATGGACTACTACCGCATGCGCAACATCGAAGCCGACACGCAAATGCGCGAAGGCATCGCCGGTGAAACCGAAGAAGAAGACGATAATGAAGGCAGGTAAGACGTAAAACGTGAGACGTGAGAGGGGCGGGCGGTCCTCTTACGTCTTACGTCTCACCTCTTACACACACCATAACCTTATAGCGGCTCGACATCATGGACCTGGAACTCCTCATACCGATAATCTTTATCGTCGTTAGCCTTTTATCCTCGCTCATAAAAAAACTGCGAGGCGCCAGAGAACCCGACGAAACCAAACTCCGGCGCAGGCAAACGTCCCGCGACGCAGGTGCCGACGACCCCTTTGAAGAGGAATTTGACCTCTCTGAATGGGAAGTACTCTTCGGATCTCCCGAACCTGAACCCGAACCCAAAACCCCTTCGGAATTCCAGGAGGTACACGGCAAACGCCCGGTCTCCGAAGCGGACACAGGACCAGAATTTCAAGAAATACACGGCAAGCGTCCCGTCTCCGAAGCGGATACCGGACCGGAATTCCAGGAAGTAGAGGGCAAACGTCCGGTCTCTGATGAATCGTCTTACATCGAAGGCAAAACCTCATTTACACGCGCATCAGAAACCCAACGACTCCTGCGTCCCAAACGCAAAAAACGACGCATAAAACTCGATTTTGAACCCAACACCATCCGCAAAGCCATCATCTACAACGAAATCATCGGACCGCCACGCGCCGAAACAGATCACTTCAAAAACCCTTGACACACAATCCCGTGTTTGGGATATTCTTGACCACAGGACTTCAGGTGCCGAAGTGGTGGAATTGGTAGACGCGCTGGACTCAAAATCCAGTGGCCGCAAGGCCGTGTGGGTTCGAGTCCCACCTTCGGCACCATAAAAACACAAGGGCTTACGTCGGGATGGCGTAAGCCCATTTTTTAAAATTGCTGTGGACATATAGGGTATTATTTCCGCTTGATTTCTGCACTCAAGGAGGTGAGATAATTTCACCTCTTTTTTCTTTGCCTTGACAGCGGGAATAAACTGTATTAGGATGGCATCCCGATATTCACAGGAGAAACAGAATGTCCAACCATTACGACGTCATAGTAGCGGGCGCGGGCATAGGCGGATTGTGTGCGGCGTTGCGTGCCCGGGAAAAAGGCGCATCCGTAGCCCTCATCGAAAAAGCCGAAACAATCGGCGGATCTGCAGCCGCATCGGGCGGCACCATCTGGTGTGCAAAAAACATCGACGAATGGCTCAAAGTGCAGCCCAACGGCGACACAGCACTTGGCTCCGCCTTGATCGACCGCTTCTACACAGGCATCGAATGGCTCCGCAAACAGGGCGTATCCCTACAAGCGCGCGAAGACAAACCGTACAAATTTCAACGCACCATCTACCAATTCACACCCGACGCCCGCACCGCAATGGAAATCCTCGGCTACCAGTTCCAACACATGGGCGGCACCATCCTCACACACACCGGCCTGACCGGCCTCGTCGGCGGCAACGGCAAACCCATCACAGGCGTCAAAACCACACATACAGAAATAACAGCCCGCTCCGTCATCCTATCAACCGGCGGATACCAGGCCAGCCCCGAATTGCGCGCGCAGTACTTCGGCACAGAATCCGATCACATGATCGTCCGAGGCGTACCCCAAAACACCGGCGGAGGATTTCAAAGCGCACTCGAAGCAGGCGCGCAACCCACAGGCCCCCTCAACCGTTTCTACGGCCATCTCCTGCCCGCACCACCCGCACGAGTCGGCCTCCACAACTTCCTCACAGTCAAACCCGACTTCAGCGAATACGCCATCTTAATCAACCTCAAAGGCGAGCGATTCGACGACGAATATCTCGGCGACGAAGTCACCTGCCACACCCTCGTCCAGCAACCCCGGGCCACTGCCATCCTCATCTTTGACCAGCACATCCGCGACAACCAGAACGCGCTCTCCCAATGGCCCACGCCAGACAACGACCGCGTTAAAAACATCCGCGAAGCAGGCGGCGAAGTCATCAAAACACCATCCCTTGAAGAACTCACCCGCGCACTGACCAACCGCTGGCACATCCCCGCTCACACCTTCAAAAAAACAATGGCCGAATACGCAACCGCCTGCGCCACCGGCAACGGCCAAACCCTCTCAATACCAAAAACCGGCGGCCTCATCCCCCTCAACACACCGCCCTATTACGCCATCCGCACACGCCCCGGCATCACCTTCACCTACGGCGGTGCCAAAGTCAATGCCCAGGCACAAGTCATAGACAAAAACGACCAGCCCATCCCGGGCCTCTACGCAGCCGGCGCCGACTGTGGCGGCATCTACACCCGCGGCTACACGGGCGGTTTGTGCATGGGCCTCGCGTATGGCCTCATCGCGGGCGAAAGCGCGGCGGAATACACCACACCGAAATAGGCTTTCAACATCCACACCAAAAATGGAGAACCCATGCAACCCAACATCCTCTTTGCTTTTGCCGACGACTGGGGGCGTTACGCCAGCGCATATCAGCGCATAGAAGGCCCCGACTCACTCAACCACCTCATCGACACCCCCAACTTTGACCGCATAGCCCGCGAAGGCGCACTATTCACCAACGCCTTTGTACCAGCACCGAGTTGCACCCCCTGCCGAAGCTCTATCCTCTCTGGACAATACTTCTGGCAAACCGGCCTCGGTGCCATCTTACAAGGCGCGATATGGGACGAAAGCATCCCCACCTACCCCCTCGAACTCGAAAAAGCCGGATACCACATCGGCTACACCTACAAAGTCTGGTCCCCCGGAAAAGCCGTCAACGCCCCTTATGGCGCAGAGCGAACATGCTATGAAACCGCCGGCAACAACTACCGCAGATTCTCCCACTGGGTAACCAAAAACGCTGACGAACTGGGCGTTGAAGGCGCCAAACAAGCCCTGCTAAACGAAACCCGCGACAACTTCAACGCATTCCTCCACGCCCGTCCCCAAAACACACCCTTCTGCTACTGGTGGGGACCCACCAACACCCACCGCTCCTGGGAACGCGGCTCCGGCAAAGCCTTATGGGATCTGGAACCCGACGACCTCAAAGGCCGCTTACCCGGCTTCCTGCCCGATGTACACGACATCCGAGAAGACGTAGCCGACTACTTGGGCGAATGTCAGGCCGTTGACGCGGGCCTCGGCGTCTTGATCCAGCGCCTCGAAGAAATCGGCGAACTCGACAACACCCTCATCGTCGTCAGCGGCGACCACGGCATACCGGGCTTTCCCCGCGGCAAATGCAACCTCTACGACATCGGCTGCGAAGTCACCCTCGCCGCGCGCTGGCCCAACAACATCCCCGCGGGACGCACCGTTGAAGACTTTGTTAATCTCATGGACCTCGCCCCCACATTCCTCGAAGCCGCGGGCGCAGACATCCCCAATACCATGACCGGCAAAAGCCTGCTCCCCGTACTCAAAAGCGACCAGAGCGGCCTCGTTGATCCCGACCGCACCTTTGTCATCACCGGCCGAGAACGGCACGTTGGCACTGCAAGAGAAGGCCAGCTACCCTACCCGCAACGCGCCATCCGCACGGCCGACTTTCTCTACATCCACAACTTTGCACCCGACCGCTGGCCCATGGGCGATCCCCAGGGACTCGATGACCTCCATGCAGAAGCCCCTTCTGCCGAAGACCTGGCAGGGAAAACCTTCATCGCCTATCCCGACATGGACGCCAGCCCCACAAAATCCTATATGATCCTCCACCGCGCAGAAGAAGACGTACAGGAACTATTCGAAATCGGCTTTGGCAAACGTCCGCGTGAAGAACTCTACGACCTGCGCGTGGACCCGCACTACATGAACAACATCGCCGACGACCCCGAATACGCCCCCACTCGCAAAGAACTCTCTACCGCACTCATGCAAACCCTGCGCGAACAAAGCGACCCGCGCCTCGTCGAATCGCCCTGTCGATTCGAACACGCGCCTTATGCTGGACCCGTCGAAAACTGGTAAAAAAAAACGGCTCCTCAATAAAGGAGCCGTTTTTTCGCATCTTACAAACAACTTTAATGAAACACCACCATCTTCGTCTCCGTCATCTCCTCCACCGCGTACTTTGGACCCTCCTTGCCCATCCCGCTATCCTTCAGCCCGCCGTAAGGCATCAAATCCGCGCGCCACTGCGTGCCCCAATTGACGTGGATATTACCCGAATGGACCTCTCGTGCAAACCGCATCGCCCAGTGGATATTCTCTGTAAATAGTGCCGCACTCAAACCGTAATTCGTATCATTGGCCATCGCAATCGCAGCGTCGATATCGTCAAACCGCGTAATACCCACCGCGGGACCAAACAACTCATCGCACGAAATTTTCATACTCGGATCCACATCGGCCAGAATCGTCGGCTGATAAATCGCACCATCGCGCTCGCCGCCCGTCACCAGACGCGCGCCAGCACCCACCGCATCCTGAATCCACGCCTGCACGCGCACGGCATCGCGTTCCCGTACCATCGGACCCATCATCACGCCATCATCAACGGGATTGCCCGTCGCCAGCGCCTCGACCTTTGGCGTCAACGCATCGATAAAATCGCCGTAAACCGCGTCATTGACAATCACCCGCTGCGCTGAAATGCACACCTGCCCGGCATTGGCAAAACCCGTCGTCGCGGTCGCAGCAGCCACCTGATCCAGATCCGCATCCGGCATCACGATCAAAGGCGCGTTGGACCCGAGTTCCATCGTCACCTTCTTCAACCCCGCCATATTGCAAATCTCCTCACCCACATCGCGGCTACCCGTAAAACTGATCTTGCGCACACGGCCATCAGAACACAGTGCCTGGCCCAATTCATTCCCCGGACCCGTAATACACTGCACTGCCTCGGCAGGCACACCGGCCTCCACCAGAATCTCCACCAGCTTCAGCGCCGAAAGCGGCGTATCTGTCGCCGGCTTCACAATCACCGCATTGCCCGCAGCGAGTGCAGGACCCACCTTGTGACACACCAGATTCAGGGGAAAATTAAACGGCGTAATCGCCAGCACCACCCCACACGGCACGCGCAGCGTAAAACCAAACTGATCGCGCACGCCCGAACCGCCATCCAGCGGAATGGTCTCGCCGTACAACCGCTTGGCTTCCTCTGCAGACAGCGTCATCGTCTCAATCGCACGCCCGGCCTCGCCGATACCCTCCGCCAGAACCTTGCCCTCTTCCAGCGTAATCGTACGCCCTAAATCCTCGACCCGTTCCCGCATCAAATTCACAGCCCGATGCAAAATCTCATACCGCTCATAAGCCGTCAAAGCCGCCATCGCTCTGGCACCGCGCACAGCCGTCGCAATCGCCACCTCCGCATCTGCTGCATCGCCTTTTGGCACCGTATCCACCACCGAATTATCAAATGGATTGATCACATCGATCTTCTCAGCCTTATCCACCCATTGACCACCAATATGCATCTTCACGACAAACCTCCTTCAATTAAAAATTGCCATTCTCGAACTTCAATTTCATCTCAGACCACTCATCATGCACAGCGACCCCCTGCAAGTCAACAAAATTCATCCCTCGCCTCACCCCAACCACGCATCCAAATGCGCCGCCACAAAATCGTCGTCATTCAAATGCGGATAAGCATCATACACGCGGTCGATCTCCTCTGCTTGTCCCGGCGACAGACCCTCCTCGGGATTCAAACACCACACACCCTCCAAAAGCCCCTGCCTTCGCAACACCTCGTGAACGCCGGCAATACACCCGTGAAAATCATGGGCCACATCAAAAAACGCCGCATTGCAATCCGTCACCTCAATCGCCCGCGTCAGCATCTCCCCTGGCACAGCATCCGATTGCGCAACTTCGCGACACGTCCTCAATATCTCCACCGCCTTCTTTGTCCACACCGCCCAATGCCCCAAAAGCCCACCTACAATACGCACATCCACACACGCATCATCGCACCAAAACCGATGCGACGTCAGCAAATCCATCACAATATTATCGTCATTACCCGTATAAAGCGCAATATCCGCCACCCGCCCCGCCGCCACAACCCCGCGAATCACATCCAGCGTCTGATACCGATTAAAAGGCGCAATCTTAATACCCACCACAGACTCAATCTCTGCAAAACGCCGCCAAAAATCAAACGGCAACACACATCCCCCCACAGCCGGCTGCAGATAAAACCCCATCACCGGAATCACATCGGCCACAGCGCGGCAATGTGCAACCATCGCATCGACATCTGCATTGGCAAAAGCACGCAAACTCACCAACCCGACCTCATAGCCGCAATCGCGCGCGACCTCTGCCTCTGCCACCGCCTGTCGCGTATTGCCCACAATGCCAGCCACGCGGATAAAATCAGCCGGTGCCTCGGCATCCATCACATCCCCAGCCAGTTCCAGAACCGGCCGATACAAATCCCATTTCGGATCGCGGATTTCAAACTGCGTCGTATGCACCCCCACGGCCAATCCCCCCGCACCAGCAGCAATATAATAGCGCGACAACGCCTGCTGACGCCGGGCATCCAGCTTCCGCGCTGCGGTCAGCGCCAGCGGATGTGCGGGAATCACCTGCCCCTTCTTCAATGCAATCTCAACATCTTTTTTCAACATCTTCTATTCTCCATTTATCCCTCGCCTCTCCATCTCCGCCCGATAATCTTCTGGCGTATCCAGATCCCGCAAAATACCCTCATCACCCACCGGCACCTCCAGCGTATCTTGCGGATGCCCGCGCATAACCGGCTTGAGACCCTCATCCCCAGAAAGCCTTAGAATCTCGCCCCGGTAACGCGACAAATTGATCAACACCGGATGCCCGCGCTTTCCACCCGAAACGGGAATCACAATACCCCTCTCCCCCTCGCGGTATGCCTGCACCACAGCCTGAACAACGCGCAACTCAATCTGAGGCTGATCCCCGAGAGCGATCAGCACCGCATCTGCATCCCCGGGCAAATGGCGAAGACCGCAAAGCACACTGGAAAACATCCCCTCGCGGTACGCATCATTCACGCAACACAGCACGGGCCGACCGCGCAAACTCTCGCGCACAGCATCTGCATCGTGCCCCAAAACCACCACAACGCCAGTCAGATCAGCACCATTTAGCGTATCGACCACCGTTTGAAGAACCGTTCGGTCACCAAAGGGCAACAACTGCTTAGTTGACCCCATGCGCCGCGCCATACCCGCGGCCAGTACAAGACCGTAAATTTGCTCGTTCATAACACCTCGGTAGTATAATGATAAGGCTTACTGTTGACAAGTGCGTATTTTAACAGCTTATATATCATTCTATAAACTTATAATAAAACAACATTTTATTAAAATAACTTGACTTTTTCTATTCAGGCATTAAATTTTTCGGGGTTATAAACAAACGGAATGCGGGCATCTCAAAACGCGAGGTCACGCCATTGATTTGCGAACAATGTGGCAAAGTTCCAGCAACAAAAGCACAAACGCATATCGAAAACGGCATCAAGCGCGTCCTTTATCGCTGTGATACCTGCGCGGGCCTAAACGCCCCCAAATTAGACCGACCCTGCGCGCAGTGCAAACAGCGGGAAGGCGAGATAAAACTCACCCGTATTCGCCCGCACGGCCGGGTAGTTACATATATATGTCAGGCCTGTGCTGACACAAGCTAAATCCCCTGAACTTATGGACCTCAAAAACTTCATCAATCCCCCTGCTGCTGATCGCCTCGTTCCATTTTGGATATGGAACGGCATCATAGAAGAAAACGAACTCGTCCGCCAAATCCGCGAAATGAGCGAAAAAGGGCTGGGTGGATTTTGCCTATCAACAGGTCCCGGGCTAAAAACGCCCTATTTGTCGCACATCTGGTTCGAGCGCGTAAAATTGGCACTCGAAACCGCAGAAGAAAATGGCCTCCATGTCTGGATCCACGACGAATACCGCTATCCAGGTGGTATTGGATCAACCCAGATCACCTTAAACCACCCCCAATTCGTCGCACAACAACTCACCTTTCGCGAAACCGTTGTACAGGGCGGCCAACAAGTTGACCTTACGCTACCCTGGGCACCCGTGTTGCAAGCATTCGCTGTTCCCTTGCGAAGAGACCGCTGTTTGTGGGAAGACAAACAAGATATCAGCGCTTATCTAGGCGTCAATCATCAACACCACGCATTGCGCAACAACAGTGCTGTGTCCGCCCACCATCCCTACAATTACGTATCTTTTAACCCCACCCGCCGCCTGTACTGGAAAGCACCTGCCGGACGCTGGCGCGTGCTCGTTTTTTTACAAGAACCCTCGGCAAATAGCGATTGTCCCGGCTCACACCTCGATCGATTCAATCCAGAGTCTGTCCGCACCCTGCATCAGACCATTCAACAGCCCTACATCGAACAATTTTCCGCTTATCAGGGCAAAACCTTAAAGGGCATTTTAACCTCGGAAACGCATTTCCCCAAAGATCGCCTGCCCTGGTCATCCGTATTGCCCGACTACTTCCAAACGCGCAACGGCTACAATCTCCTGTCCTGCTTGCCTGCCCTCATAACCTACTTTGGTCCCAACACGGGTCGCATTCGCTACGACTATTTTCAAACCCTGAGCGAACTGCAACAGCGGCACGACAGCGCGCGCAGTGCCGACTGGTGCAAAGAGCACGACCTCAATTACGCGAGCGATATAACCCCGCTTCGCAATGCTCATCGCACTTCCATACCCATACCTGGTACAGGCGGCAGTCTCGACGTTGAAAGCACCAGAGAAAACGTCATATCATATCGCCACAGCCCTGAATTTGCAACGGCACTCGCCGCCCAGACAAACACTTCGCGCATAATCAATACCTGTTTTCAAAACACGGGCTGGGCAACCACGCTGCAAGATATGAAAGCACAGCTCGATACCCTCGGCACCCACGGCACCAACTTCTTTGCGCCCCACGCCCTCTACTACACACTCGACGGATTGCGCAAACACGCCACATCTCTATTTCATCAAAATCCCTACTGGAAACACTTTCACCTGCTGTCTGACTACGCGGGGCGACTTGCCCATCTCTTGTGCCGGGGTCAGCAAGTAGCCGATATTGCACTCCTCGACCCTGTCACCAGCTTGTGGGCACACCTCGCACACCCGTTTCACAACTGGTCTTATGTCGGCTATGATCCCGATGAAGAAACACTGACCAATAACCTCGTTGCCGACTGGGCTTGTATTGCCCGCGCCCTGTATCAGATGCAACGGCCATTTCAAAGCCTTGACCCGGCCCTCCTCGCCCAGGCGGAAATCATCAACCGCCAATTGCAGATCGGCAAAACGCGCTACACGGTCCTGGTCCTTCCCCCCATCACCAATCTGGAACGCGAAGCTTTTGATAAGCTACGCGCATTTATCAATGCAGGCGGCCTCGTCATCGCCCTGGGATTATTGCCCATTGAGGATATTCAAGAAGGCGCATCAATCGTCGAGGGATTTTCGCGGTTAACCGACATGGAACCGGGGCGAATGATTCGCGATTACACCGGCCACGAATCGGGCGTCCACCTGCTGAGTCGAGACAACTTCATGTTTATCCGTACGGGGGGTACGGTAGAAAAAAATCAGGCGACATTCATGCTGGAACGCCTGCTCGACGAAATTCTGCCCCGGCGAGTACGCATCATGTCCGACGGAAAAAACGCCGACGCGATACAATATCACCACCGCACAGATGAAAAGCACCACATATTCTTTTTTGCCAATCGGGGAAATTCACCCATTACAACGCAAATTTATATACCTCCCACCAGTAGAAAAATAGAAAAATGGGATTTGGAAACGGGCAACCGCACACCCCTTGTGGTCAAATCCACCGGAGAAATGAGCCGCATCGACCTCTCCTTTGATCGGCTGCAATCACACATGATCGTAACAGGCCCTGCAAAAACAAAAAAAGAAGAGCTTCCGGTAGAAACGCTCAAACTCAATTTAACAGGCCACTGGAAAGTTGACCCAGAAGAAGATAACGCACTGCGCCTGGACAAATTCAAAACAAAAATCGACCCGTCTAACACAGGCCTGCGCCAGAACTGGCATCAACCGACTTATAGCGATAGCAGATGGTCCGAAACGCGCCCACAACCTCTTGACGATTCAGCAGAAAAAACGATTTTTTGGTACCGAACAACCTTTATCGCAGACATCGTCCCCAGCAAACTCTCCCTGGTCATGGATCGAAGTGCTATTCAGGGAGAGCATCAGATCTACATCAACGGTTCCAAATTGCCGAGCAATGCATTTCGTCCCACCTTCCGATTCGATCACGCCAACGCGACGTGTTCCGTGGGACAGCGCATAAACAAGGGCAAAAATGTGATCGCCATCCGCGTGGAAGCCAACAACCCGGGCGATGGCCTCGTCGATGCCCTGTATCTCTTTGGACGTTTTCAGGTCAAATCCTGGCGCAGCGTATATCCCAAACTAACACCCCTTCAAGATAGCGGTCCTATTTTTGACCTCAAAGCGCAGGGACTGCCCTTCTATGCTGGCACCGTGTCATATACCCGGGACATCGATTTCAAAACCCTGCCCAAAACCGCGCATTTCAAAATAGACCTCGAACGCACCGTGAAAACCCTCTCCGACATCGTCGAAATAACAATCAACGGACAGTCTCTGGGCGTACGCGCCTGGGCGCCCTATTGCTGG
Source organism: Gemmatimonadota bacterium (assembly GCA_026705765.1). Taxonomy (NCBI): domain Bacteria; kingdom Pseudomonadati; phylum Gemmatimonadota; species Gemmatimonadota bacterium. Next base: position 52,323 of record JAPPAB010000099.1, on the reverse strand, counting down.
ACTGGAAAAACAGTCCACCTCAAACAGGGCAAAAATCGCGTTGTCTTCCGCGTCACCAACACACTCGAAAAATTACTTACAGGCATGGTATATCAGCCGAAAACGCAAAAAATAGTTCCAGTAGAGATATAAAATCGCCTGTAGGGGCGGGTTTAAAACCCGCCCCTACAGCAAATATTTTCGTATCAGATACCGATAAATTTGCACAAAATCGCCGCGTCCATTATCCGCATTATAAAAGTGACATATGGGATTGGGATTCACTTCCAAAACAAAAAACCCATCGGAACTCGCGATCAAATCAATTGCGTAAAATCCCAAATTCAACACCCGATTCAACGCCCGTGTCAATACTCGAAACTCCTCCAATAACCCCTCATCCACGACCGCAACCGCCCTGCCCCCCACCCGATGCAGGGGATTGATATCCTCTCCTTCAATATCTGAGTCATTTTGTTTTTCATATGCGAGCAACAACTCATCCTCGCTGCCCACAATGCGATACTCAGGTCCCTCGACATAAGCCTGGATCAACAACACATTGTCCAATCGGCTGCTTTCCACACACAAGTCTTGCAAGCGCGAATGCAAACCCTCTGCATTCGCCTCCAGATACACGCCCTGTGCCATAGATCCGCGATTGCGTTTCACCACAACCGGAAAAGACATGTGTTGCACCACATCACTTACAATATCTGAGACAGAAGCATGCGTCTTATACCGATCAAACCGCCGATCAGATAGAGGATTGAACACCGTCATCGTTTTGGGCACTGTAATATTCGCCCGATCAAACACCTCGTATTGATACCCCTTATCCTCCGCCAATCTTCCAGAAACATAATCGTTAAACGGATGTTTATTTCGCAAAAAATACAGCGGCTTTCTCTCTCTCTCCACCCGAATCACATTGCCATCTGCCGACACCGCCTCATACCCCACGTCCAACTGCCGACACGCGATCTCAAAACACCGCAAACTCTCTAAAATCACATCCTCGCCAAAACTGTCCGCCTCCCCGGGCAAATCCAGCACCTCGCGGGCCAACGCCACCAGATACAGCGACCCCAGGACACACGTAGGCTGTTGGGAAACCTCCGTCAAAAAACTCAAACCCCCTGTCTCACACCGCACACACAGCCCCTCTGGAACCAGCGCGCTCAAACGCGCCACAGAAATGGCCTTCGGATGCGCCGACTGCGTCAAAACAACCTCGGCGGCCAGAGGCGAAAGAGCCTGCAAAATACCCCGTGCATCGTGCCCCTTATTAACACCCACCACAAATCGCCACTTATCCGATAGAACTTGCAAATCGCGGACCAATGCGCGAACCGCATCCGGATTGTGGGCCCCATCTAAAATCAACGTCTTCCGAACCACCTCAAAGCGCCCGGGCAGAGCCCGATTCAAAACCACATCCCGCACCCATTCATCTGCCAACACCATCCCGCACCCATCTACAACATGACGCGCCACACCAACCGACAGCGCGGCATTCTCCCGAAAAGTAACTGGTCGATCCGCCATATCGTCCATTTTCTCATCGACCACATGCAATGCCGCACCCCGAAGCGCGCATTCTCTTTCCAATAACTTCAAAACCTCAGGCACCTGTCCTGACCCCGTAAACAGCGGCCTTCCCGAACGCGCAATATGTACCTTATCCGCTGCAATCTCGCGCAGCGTATTGCCCAACACATCCGTGTGATCCAGATGAATCGCCGTCAACACAGCAACCTTCGAATCCCACGCATTGGTCGCGTCAAATTGCCCACCCAGCCCCACCTCAAAAACAGCCCAATCCACATTTGCCCGCGCAAAATGATGCGCCGCCAAAACCGTGAGCGCCTCAAACTTGCTAAACGCACCCCAGCCTTCGCGCTCAAAATCGCGGCTTTTCTCGTAAAAATGTGCGACGCCCTCAGCCCACACATCGCGCGCGAGCACCTCGCCATCAACGCATATCCGCTCGCGCACCGTGTGCAAATGCGGCGACGTATAAAGCCCCACGCGAAAACCCGCTGCCCGCAACAACTCAGCCAGCAAATAACTCACCGTACCCTTGCCATTTGTCCCCCCAACAATAACAGAGCTAAACCGCGCCTGGGGATTATCCATGCGATGTAACAGTGCGCGCACACGCGGTAAATAATTTTCCAGCGCACCTTCTATCGGCTCACCCGTTTCCCAATCGGGCAACGTATTGAGAAACCGATTGCTCCGAAAATAGTTCATCTTTCCCTTCCAAAATAACGTATTATTGTACCCTGAAACCATCCATTTCCAACAGGAGGAACCGATGGAACGCATTGTCGATCCAAAATACCGCTTCGCCTTCTCCTCCAAAACCGGCCGGCCATACTACCGCAAGTGCTATTGGGAAAATCTCTACGTCTTCACCTACGGCACAGATCGCGCACTCGTCGCAACGCGCGTGGTTCCCTTCACCTCACTGCACGAAGCACTCTACACCGCCTTCAAAGGACAGCGGGGCAACACCCTCACACAGCATCTGTTGCCCGAAGTCATGCAACAACCCTATCTCAACGTATTCGACAACAAATCTCAAGTTCAAATCTTTGCAGACAACATCTCTGCCCTCGTACCCGAACAGGACGCAGAACTCCCCGAAGAGCTCTTAAAAAAAACAGAAGCGGAAATAGAAGAAGCCGCTTCTCGAATCATGATCAGACAGGGTATAGAAGGCGGGCTTGGCAGCTTTGCCTCGGGCGAAACCACGCCCTTTCTCGCCCGCGACGAACCCGAAGACCCAACCCGGTCCATCGTGCGCGAAGACGACGAAGACACCGCACTGATCCAGATGAGCGTGCAAATCGACACCGCCATCAAGTCACAGATGCGCGAATCGACAGCACTCACCAGAGGTTCATTCGACATCGCTGCGCGGCTATACACAAATCCCCGTTACCTCGGCTTTGTGCGTCGTCTCATCAACGCCAAAGGCAGTTATACCTCGCCCATAGTCCGGGACTTTCTAAAATTTTATGCGCGATGCTTCAACGCCAAAATTTCCGAACATCTCCGCCAGAGCAAAGACGACCCCGACATCTTGCGCCAGCGCATTGAAAGCCTGTTGGGCCGCGAAAAAGGCGGGCGCTATCACTACCTCAACTATCACGACCTCACCATATTGGGACGCATTGTCAAAGGCGAAATCGAACCCGATCCAGACGACCCCGACAAAACCACACACTGCTTCAAACTATCCAGCACCATCGACCCACAAACCCTTCACCTGTCCGAAATTCGCGATCCGGTACAGCGCTTTGCAACTCGCAAATTCGTCGAACACACCTTCAACGCCCGTCACAACATCAAAAATATTCAATACATCGACGAACTCTCTCGGCGAAAAATACCCTTCGTCGAGCACCTCCCCGACCCCATCGAACGCGCTATGCGCTCGGGCATCGAAACACTCGAAGCCTATCTCGACCAACTTGAACCCAAAATGCTTCACATCGCCATCGGCGCCCTTCTCCTATCCCTGCTCGGCGTCGTTGCCCTCGTCCTGGGCGCATTTATCGGCCTGGCACGGTAATTACTCCACACTCGCCACTGTCGGATCAAGCCCCTGTTTCAAAAAGCGCACAAAAACATCCACATCGCGCGTCATCCCCGGAAAATGTGTAATCTCTTTTCCCCCGGGTGTCATAATCGCGTACAAAGGCAGAGCAACCGTACCAAAATTAGCCTCCTGCAAATCGCGATTGCGCTTGTATTTTTCTCCCCGCCCATCTGTGTACAACTGAACCCGTACAAACTGCTTTAACAACGCATGCACCTCCTTTTCGGGAAAAATATTCGCCTCCATCCAGCGGCAATTCGTACACGCATAGCCCGTAAAATCGATAAATACCGGTTTACCCGTCGCCTTTGCTTCTGCCAAACCCGCTTCATAATCATCGCGCCAGGTCAGTTCCGGTTCACCGCTCCTTATCTTGGCAATCTCCCCATAACTTCCATAAGGCGGGAAAAATGCGTCCCATTCGCCCAGAGGTGCGCCAAAAAGACCCGTCATCAAATACAGCCCAAAAGCCAAACATCCACTACTCGCCAGCAAACGCAGCGGACCAACTGTATCGAGCACAGAATCGTGCGGCAAGCGGATCTTGCCCAACAAATAAAAACCACACAACAAAAAGATCGCGATCCACCCCGCAATAAAGACCTCGCGCGAAATAATACCCCACTGCCACACCAGATCGACATTGCTCAAAAATTTCAACGCAGCGGCCAATTCCAAAAACCCCATCACAACCTTCACGGAATTTAACCAGCCACCGCTTTGGGGCAGAGCAGCAAGCGACTGCGGAAAAAGTGCCAAAAAGAAAAACGGAGAGGCAAAAGCAGCCGAAAATACCAGCATGCCCAAAATGGGCCACGCCCACGTTCCCTGAGCCGTCAGCACCAGCAGCGTCCCCACAAAAGGCGCAGTACACGTAAACGATGTGAGCGAAAACGTGAATCCCATAATTAGAATTGCGCCATAACTGCCCCCCTGAACCTGGTTCAACTTATTGAGCAAACCATAAGGCAATCGAATCTCAAACAGCCCAAACAACGCCAGCGCAAAAGCCACAAAAATCGCAGTAATCAACAAATTGACCCAGGGATTTGCCGCAAACAGAGCCGCACCAGAAGCGCCCAGGGTCGCCGCCAACACCATACCCAACCCGGTAAACGTAAAAATAATACCCCCGCAATAAGCCAGCGACTTGGTAACAGACTCCCTCCGGCTCTGCGTTTCCTGCTTGGTAAAAAACGACACCGTAATGGGAATCATCGGAAACACACACGGCGTGAGCAAAGCCAGAAAACCCATCCACAAAGACAGGTACAAAAACGCACTCAAACCCTCTGTAATCGCGCGCTCAACATCGGCCACGCTACCCGTACCATCCAACGACACTGGGGGTGTCGCATCAGCAGAAAACACAAACTCCGCCCGCGCAGGTCCCGCCTCCACCACCACGGGAATCTCAAATGCGTATGTATTTGGCGGCAAACACTGCGTCGCATTGCAAAGCATATAGATCACTTCACCCGACAGCACCCGCTCACCCGGCATCCCCTCACCCACCTCAGCCCGCACCCCAAACCGCACTTTGGGATGATAATATTCCACATTCATCTCAAAATTAGGATCGTACTCCACAATAGGCTCAGGCTGAACCACCGCCCCCACCTGCCGAAATCCCGCGCCCGACAGCGCAATCTCTGTGGGATAGGGACCACCCGGCGGTGTGGTCGCCGAATAAATATGCCAATCATCGGAAAGATCCACATCAATCCACACCGCAACAGCCTCTCCAACGCGCGCCGTCTTTGGCTCCACCATCACACCAAACGAAGCCTCATTCTGAGCCATTACAGCACTGCTCTGAAGCATCATCAAAACACATACCGCGACAAAAATCCGCATATCGATCTCCTTTTTCACTTCTCTCTACCGCCTCTTAATAACCAGAAGCGTCACATCATCTGTCTGTGCCGCCGACGCGCGAAACCGAACCAGATCATCAATCACCGTATCGATCAAAACATCGGCACTCGCGCCCGCGTGTTCTTTTAGCAAAGCCTCCAACCGCGCCTCCTCGTAAAACTCTCCCGCGGCATTTTGCATATCCGTCACCCCATCGCTGTAGAGCACCAGCATATCGCCAAAATCCAAAAACGCACGCGTTTCTTTAGGCTCGGTATCCACCTCGGGCGGCAACGTCATACCCAGAGGCACAGACATCAACTCTATCATCTGCAAATCACCGCCCACAGACACCCGATAGGGATAGGGATGCCCGGAATTGGCCAGAACAATCTCTCCCGTCTCTAAATCCAGCGTCCCCAAACAGCACGTCACAAAACTCGCCGCATCAAATTGCTCTTGCAAAACGAGATTCAAATTCCGCAACACATCTATCGGCGTCTGTGCCGCGCGAACCTCATAGTGCAACATCCCGCTCAATTGCATAGCCCGCACAGCACCCTGCATCGCCTTACCCGACACATCTGCGGCTCCAAACCCCAGTATTTTCCGATCGTCGTCCAACCAGAAATACGTGAAATAATCACCGCCGACATGATTGGCTGGCAAACACCTGCCCACCACCTCAAACCCTCTCTCGCGCACGGGATCTCGGGGCAACAGCCCCATCTGCATATCGTGGGCTTCCTGAAGTTCCGTCTCCAACTCATCGATCAACTGCGTCTGTGCTATGCGCCAGCGCTTGTGCTTTTGAAACGCATATCCCGTCGTAACCAGCACGATGAGCAACGAAACGCCACTCAATCCCACAAACCAGGGCCGTTGCCACACAGGCGCCAACACCTCAAACACCTGCACAGCGGGGGTCTTATCCACATTAAAAGCCAGATCCATAGCGCGCACTTCAAATTTGTGACCGCCAGCATCAATGTCCTCCAACAAAACCCGGTTATTGCGCGAAAAAGAGGACCACGCCCCCTCGTCGAGCCGCCATGAATATTGCAATGACCCATCTGGCGTCTGCTTCCACACATCCTGCCCTGCAAATTCAAACAACGCATTTTGATACGGCGCAATTTGAACTGGCGGAGCCAAAAGAAGTGTCTCGGGCGCATCGCCATCGGGATCATAACACCCCAACCCATCAGACGTCGCAAACCACAACAAACCCTCGGCATCTTGTGCCACATCCCAAACCTGTGTACTCGGCAACCCCTCTTGAACCGTATAGCGCACCCAGGCAAACCCATCGGTGTGAATCGCGCCATCAATCGGCGAAGCCAACCACACCTTGCCATCATTGGCGGGAAATATCCGATTCACCCCATTAAACTGCGCCTGATCTGCGCCCGGAACCCGTCGCCATCGCTGCCCATTAAAATGCGCTACCCCTTCAAGCAGTGAACTAATCCATATCTGTCCACCAATATCTTCGGCAACCACAGTAATCGGCCCACCTGGTATCCCATCAGCAGCAGTGTATTTCCGCTGCTCCCCATCCATCAGATGCATCACGCCATCCACCTGCCCCAGCCACAAACTGCCATCGCTCGCCTCGCAAATCGAAATGCTGGACCTTTCGGGATTGCTCTCTATCTGCGCCAGACCCTGTGAGGAAAACAGAGCCGTCCATACCTGCCCATCGAATCGCTGAACACCTGAGCGCGTAATTGCCCACACGCCGCCATCTTGTGCAGGGCACACGGCTCGAAATCCCAATCCCATTCGACGATCGGGCCTTATCACCTCCCATACCTCGCCATCATAACGCAACAATTGAAACGGCGTTACAGTCCAGAGGTGTCCTTTTCCATCGACAAACAAATCGATCAAACGCCCGCGCACATCTTCTAACCCATGTGCCACATGCCAGGAATCCCGCTCAAATTTGTAAATCGCATCATTGCCAACCCAGAGCTGACCATCTTCACCGAGAGCGAAAATCGAAGCACCGCGATCATTCATCCCTGGCCAGTTCCTGTGGTGCAACCACCCCGAAAGCCCCAAACGCGCAACCCCCCCACGCGTACCCACCCAAATTGCCCCATCCGCAGCAATACAGATATCGACCACATAGCTATTGGGCAATCCCTCGCGCTCTGTAAAAATTCGCCATTGTCCGCCCGCATCTCGAAAAGCTGCGCCAGCCGGCGTACCAATCCACACCGTTCCATCCTGTGCAAAGCGAATCACCTGCACCCGATTAGAAGGCAACCCGTCCTCAGTTGTAAATGTTTCCCATTGTCCCGAATAATACCGCTTAAGCCCGTTCTCATCGGTACCAAACCAGAGCGCGCCATCGGCACTTTGCGCCATCGCCCACACAGATACATTGCTCAAACTATCCATATCTGCTATCGTCGTCCATTCCCCCGTATCCACATCCAATAACCCCATACCCTGCTCAAACTCGTCAGGTCTTCCACCTCGCCCTCCACGACCATCAGGACCGTCCATATCCCTCAAATCACCACGCCTGCCCCGACCACCCAGTTCAACTCGCCCTCTGCCACCTTCGGGACCGTCTGCCCCTCTAAAATCACCTCGCCCTCTGCCACCTTCGGGACCGTCTGCCCCTCTAAAACCACCGCGCCTGCCTCTGCCACCCGGTTCACCGCGTCCCCCCCGTCCCATTCCCGGGCCAAACAAAACATTGCCCCCTCGCCCCCCATAAGCGACCCACACTTTCCCATTTGCATCGGCCATCAAGCTCTGAACACCTTGAAGCGGCTGACCATCTAACATCACCAAATAAAGATCTGCGCCATCAAAGCGCAACAAGTGACCTGCATCGGTCACCAGACAGGAGCGACCACCATCCAGCCCCAAAATCTGGCGCAAGCCCCCTCGCCCCCTCAATTCTTCTGGCAGATCAATCCCCCTCCATTCCTCGCCAAAAAAATAAGCCAGTCCCTGTCGTGCTTCACGACCAAAACCCCGTCCCACAGCAGCCCACAATGCCCCATCGGGTGCGGCAACCAGATCCTGAATAGCATTTCCCGGCAGCCCATCTTCAACCCCGTACTTCTTCCATAAACGCCCGTCATAGCGCGACACCCCACCCAGCGTGGCAAACCACATCGCCCCATCGGGTGTCTGCAACACAGCCGTCACCACATTGTGCGCCAGTCCATCTTCTTGCCGAAAGGACGTCCACACATGCCTGGCCTCGCCTGCAAAAACCTCGGCATTGAGGCAAAACAGCCCAACGAGTATCCATCTAAAAAACAAAAATCTTTGACCGCCCATTTACTTCACTCCTTCATAGTTCACATCGCAACATCCATATATAATACCACTCATTGCACCCCCCACAAAGAATAAACGCCTGTGCCCGCCATTCGTCCCACTTGATATCCCACATGCAATGTCATATTTTATGCGGCGGGCGACCACAGGGGGTCGCCCCTACAAATCGGATTCACAGAACTTTGACCGCTACCAGTTGCACACCGTTCCCTACTTCACACTTCTAACTTCACACTTCAAAAGGAGTCTCTCTTGCCTACAGACCGTCCCAACATCCTCTTTATCATGTCCGACGATCACGCATCGCATGCCATGAGTTGTTACAACAGCCGCATCAACCAGACCCCCAACCTCGACCGCATAGCAAATGAAGGCATGCGCTTTGACAACTGCTTTTGCACCAACTCAATCTGCGCCCCCAGCAGAGCCGTAATCCTCACCGGCACATACAACCACATCAACGGCGTAACCACCCTATCGACCCATCTCGATGGCAGGCAACTCACATTTCCCAAATTATTCCAACAGGCGGGATATCAAACCGCCATGATCGGCAAATGGCATCTTGGACACGGCGGCATCCACGACCCCACCGGCTTTGACTACTGGAATGTCCTGCCCGGGCAGGGATTATACCACAACCCCGAAATGATAGAAATGGGTGAAGAAAAAGTTTATCAAGGCTATGTCACCGACATCATCACAGACTTATGCCTCGACTGGCTCAAAGCGCGGGACACAAATCGTCCCTTCATGCTCATGTACCACCACAAAGCGCCCCACCGCGCCTGGGAACCCGACGAAAAACACGCCCACATGTATGAAAACGAAGACATACCTGAACCCGAAACCTTCTGGGACGACTACAGCAACCGCGCCAGCGCTGCCGAAGCCGCCCAAATGCGCGTTGACCGAGACATGAACAAAAATGACCTCAAGGGACTACCCCCCGAGGGTCTCTCACCAGAAGAAGATAAAAAATGGAAATACCAGCGCTACATCAAAGACTACCTGCGCTGTGTGGCCTCCATCGACGACAACGTCGGGCGCATGCTCGACTATCTCGACGCAGAAGGCCTCACCGACAACACCATCGTCATTTACACATCTGACCAGGGCTTTTTCCTGGGCGATCACGGCTGGTATGACAAGCGCTTCATGTACGAAGAATCCCTGCGCATGCCCTTCATCATTCGCTATCCCAAAGAAATCAAACCCGGCAGTATCAACACCGACATGATTCTCAACACCGACTTTGCCCCCACCTTCCTCGACTACGCGGGCATTGACATCCCCGAAACCTTCCAGGGATCGAGCATTCGCCCCTTGCTCAACGGCGAAACACCTGAAGGATGGCAAACATCGATGTATTATCGCTACTGGATGCACCTGACGCACCATCATGTTTACGCCCATTACGGCGTGCGAACCCACCAGTACAAACTCATCTATTACTACGCCGATGGCCTCAAACAAAAAGGATCAATCGAAGACACCAAAGAACCCGAATGGGAACTCTTCGACCTCGAAAAAGACCCTTATGAACTCAACAGCGTGTACGATGACCCCGAATACGCCGATATCGTGCGCGAACTCAAAGACGAACTCTACCGCCTTCAGGCAAAAGTAGAAGACGAGCGGTATGAGAAGGATGTGGATTAAATAAAACCACTGGATCGCGGCTCAACACCATGCCGCGATGACGGGTACTATCACTTCACACTTCTTGTATCTTACTGTTTATCGGTGTTTATCGGTGTTCATCTGTGGTTGCATTTCACTTCTACTTCGGCACCTTGAGCACGGCGTAAAAATTGGCATATTGCCGGCGGGTCTCTCTGCGAATGATTATGCCGACTTCGTCACCGGGTTTCAACTCCGCCAATACATCTTCATAATCTTCCATCGAACGCATGGCTTTGCGATTCATCTCGCGAATCACATCTCCCCGCTGCAAACCCGCCGCATCGGCCGCGCTTCCCCCTCTCACATCGGTAATAAGCATGCCCCATTGTGCATTATAGCCAAACTGACGGGCAATTGTGGGCGTCATCTCCTGAACATTCAGCCCCAGGACGCGTTGTCGCTCGATCTCTTTCAGACCGCGAAAAGGATCGAACGCATCCACCGTTACGCGCAACTTTTTATTTACCCCACTTCGGACCACTTCAATGATCACCTGTGCGCCCGGAGGGGTTCGCGCAATACGCGTCAAAAACTCATCTGCACTGGAAATTTCCCGGTCGTTTAACCCCACAATCACATCGCCCGGCTGCAAACCCGTCTGCTCGGCAAATTCCCCCACCTCCTGAATCAACGCACCCCGATTCACAGACAATCCCAATGGTTCGGAAAGCTCCGGCGTCAAATCTTGAACCACCACATCCAGATACCCGCGTTTTACCTCTCCATCTTCTATAATCTGCTGCATAATATTGCGCGCCATATTAATTGGCACAGCCAACCCAATGCCCTGACTGCCCCCACTGCGCGACAAAATTGCCGTATTCAGGCCCACCAGTTCCCCGCGCAAATTCACCATTGCCCCACCGCTATTACCCGGGTTAATCGCCGCATCTGTCTGAATAAAATCTTCGTAATCCACAATATCTAAATTGCCCCGTCCAATCGCGCTCACAATACCGTACGTCACCGTATGTCGCAAACCGTACGGATTGCCGATCGCCAGCACCCAGACACCGACCTTCAACTTATCCGAATCGCCCATCTTCAGCGCGGGCAAATCGCGCCCATCAATTTTCAACACCGCGACATCGCTCTGTGGATCTGTACCCACCAGCGTTGCGCCAAATGTCCTGCCATCGCCGAGTTCCACTTCAATAGCATCGGCCTCTGCAATAACGTGATTATTGGTCAAAACATAGCCATCTCGAGAAACAATAACCCCCGAACCCAAACTCTGCTGCCGCTGTTCTCTCCGATACTGCAGACCACCGCCAAAAAAACGATCGAAAAACGGATCGCCCGTTGATCTTCGCACCCCAACCAGCACATCTCTTTTCTTAATCACCGCGACCACACCTGGATTGACCTCGGAAGCCACCGCGGCAAAAGCCTCGCTGAACTTCTCCATTTGCGCGATCGTCGCCTGAGATTCGGGATCGATTTTTGCCTCAACCTGCAAAACCATAAATCCCGCAATCAGTATCCAAATCCATCTTTGCATACATCATTTCTCCGTTGTAGCAATTGATAGTTATATATCACAAGGCGCCAAAAGTTCCTGAAATTGTCCAATCCCGTCAATGACAAAAAAAAAGCCGAGATCCACAGAGAATCTCGGCCTTTTTGAGTTAAAAAATACACTTAAGCAGCTGACTTATCCGACGGACGCACCTTTTTCAGTGCAGACATCCAGGTCAACTCATAGACCACCAGCGCACCGCGCCACACTTTGACATTTTCAAGCCCGCTACACACCAATCGCGCGGCCTGTTCAATCGTCGCTTCTGCGGCCTTGACCTCGGGGTAATCGGCCACAGTCTTCATGGGAACGGGACCATAAGCGGCGCGAACGCGATTAATCACCTCGCAGACTTCCCGACGAAACTGAGGGATAAAACGGGACCGGGAAGTAGCCCGTTGTAACTTCTTTGATCCTGAATCGATACCCAACATGGGAACAATGCGTCTCATGGGAACATCTCCTATCTAAGTTAGGTGAATATACCGACATAAATCGTCGTATATAATCACAAAAACTTTCCTAAACTCAATTTTTACAGAATATTATATTCCATCTTCCACTCGCTATAAATATAGTGAACATTTGTATATGCGTCAAGGGTAAATGTCATTTTTATCCTAAAAAAAACTTTCCCTCAATGCGCTGTGATATTATCTTTTGCCCTCAATAAGAGATTCCAACTGAAACCAGAAAGGAGCATCATGGCAGACAAACTCAAAGTCGGCATCATCGGCGTTGGCGGCATCGCGCGCACCCACATGCCTGGATGGGCCGCTTCCGAACATGCCGACCTGATAGCCGGCAGCGATATCAATGCAGACGTACTGAACCATTGGGGCAAAAATAACAACATATCCATCCTATCCACAGATCCGGAAGACCTGTTCAAAAATCCCGATATCGACATCATCGACATCTGCACCCCCAACAACTATCACGCCCCACTGGCCATTGCCGCGCTTGAAGCGGGCAAACACGTCATCTGCGAAAAACCACTCGCCCCCAACCCGGCACTCATCAAAAACATGATTGCCGCACGCGACAAATCTGGCAAAACCCTGATGACAGCGCAGCATTTTCGTTTCTCGGGCAAATCAAAAGCCATGCGAGCCGAACTCGACACAGGCATACTCGGAGACATATACCACGCGCGAAGCTGGATGCTCCGCCGCTCAGGGGCACCAAACACACCCGGCTTTATACAAAAACAACACAGCGGTGGCGGCCCCTGTATCGACATCGGCGTTCACATCCTCGATCTCACACTCTGGTTCATGAACAACCCCAACCCCGTATCCGTCACCGGTGTCGCCCGTGCAGAAATCGCCCACCAGAAAGGTGCCTTCAGCAATTGGGGACTCATCCCATCGGCGCAGTTTGATGTCGAAGACTTCGCCGCGGCATTTGTGCGCTTTGAAAATGGGGCAACCCTCGTGCTCGAAGTCAGCTGGCTGCTCCACCACAAAACGCAGGGCGAAGACATGCAAATGTGGCTCTACGGCACCAGAGGAGGCAGCCACTGGCCCAGTTGTGAAATCTATCAAACCAACAACGACATACAACAACACTACAACCGCACCCTGCAAAATACCCGCGACCTGCTCGAACCCCACGCCCAGGAATGCGTCGAATTTGCCCGGGCCGTCGCCGAAGGCAAGCCATCACCCGTACCCGCCGAGCAATCGCTGCAAGTCATGGCAATCCTCGACGGCATCTATCGCAGCCAGGAAACGGGCGAAGAAGTAAAAATCGCACAGGAATCATCGTGATCTTTATATCCACCATCGTCGGTCCGCTCGAAGTCAATTGTTACATCCTCGCCTGCGAAAAAACGCGCAAAGGCATTGTCATAGATCCCGGAGACGATACCGACACCATACTTCAACTCATCGAAGATCACGACATCGAGATCGTCGAAATAATTGCCACACACGGACATTTTGACCACATAGGACGCGTCGCATCTCTAAAAGAAAAAACAGGCGCACCATTCGCCATCCACAAAGCCGATGTATTCATGGTCGAGGCACTTACAGACATTGTCGCACCCCTGGGCCTTCAAACCGATCCACCGCCCAAAATCGACCGCTTTATCGATGAAGGCGACACCATAGTCTTTGGCTGCGAAACCCTGACCATCCTCCATGTACCGGGTCACGCGCCCGGCAACATCGCCCTCACATGGCCGGGCCACGCCATTGTCGGCGACACTGTATTCGCCGGCTCTATTGGCCGAACCGACCTCGAAGGCGCAGACCTGCAAACGCTCATGGACGCCATCCACACCAAAATCCTCACCCTCCCCGACGACACAATACTCCACCCCGGACATGGGCCAGACACAACCATAGACCGCGAAAAACGCATCAACCCATTTCTCATATAGGACCAATGCTCACATGAACATCTCCACCACCATCGGCAACATCCTCGAAAGTACGACAGACGCCATCGTGCTCAACCTCTTTGAAGGCGTCACAGAGCCGGGCGGCGCAACAGGTGCCGCCAATCGCGCACTGGACGGGCTTATTTCCGACCTCATCGCAGGCGGCGACTTCAGCGGCAAACGCAACCAGACCGCCGTACTCTATCCCCGTCGAGGCATAGCGCGCCTCATTCTCGTTGGCCTGGGCAAACGAGAAGACTTCACCCCCAATCGTGTGCGCCTCGCATCTGCATCTGCGACCAGAGAAGCCATCAAACTCGGCGCAAAAACCCTCGCCTCCATCATCCACGGCGGCGGCATAGGCGGTCTCGATGTCTCAGACGCCGCACAGGCCACCGTTGAAGGCGCCATTCTCGGCAACTACAAATTCACCAATTACAAAACAAATAATGACAATCCCAAACACCTCGACACATTTACCCTCGTCGAATTTGACACAACCAAACAAACCGATGTGGAAAAAGGCGCGAATACCGGACAAATCATCGCCGAAAGCGTGTGTTTCGCCCGCGACCTGAGCAACACCCCCGGCAACGACTTGCCACCGGCGGCACTGGCCGACCAGGCTTTGGAAATGGCCCGTGAAACCGGCCTCTCCTGCGAAATATTTGACGAACAGCGCATCTCAAATGAGGGCATGGGCGCCCTCAGCGCCGTGGGACAGGGGAGTGCCCGACCGCCTCGTTTTGTCATCCTGGAACACCCGGGTGCCGATCCCAATGCCGCGCCCATCATCTTCATTGGCAAAGGCATAACCTTTGACACGGGTGGCATATCCCTCAAAGGCGGCGACGGCATGTGGAACATGAAATTTGACATGAGTGGCTCCGCAGCCGTCATCGGCGCAATGCGAGCCGTGGCAAAACTCGACCTGCCCCACCGCGTCATCGGCATGGTTGCCGCCGCAGAAAACATGCCCGATGGCCGCGCGTATCGGCCCGGCGACATCTTGCATCCCCTCGGCACCAAAACCGTTGAAATCCACAGCACAGATGCCGAAGGCCGCCTCGCCCTCATCGACGCCATCGCATACAGCGCGCGCTATGAGCCAAAAGCAGTCATCGACCTGGCCACGCTAACCGGTGCATGTGTCACCGCACTTGGCAACGAAGTTAGTGGCTTGATGGGCAACGACAACGACCTCATCGGTCAAATCCACGAAGCGGGCAATCGCACCGGTGAAATTGCCTGGCATCTTCCCATTCTGGATGACCACAGAAACAGCATCAAAAGCAATGTGGCCGACCTCAAAAACTCAGGCGGTCGGCCCGCGGGCGCACTCACCGCCGCCGCATTCCTCGAAGCCTATGTCCAGAACTTTCCCTGGGCACACCTCGACATCGCCGGCACCGCATCGACAAGTTCCGCCAAACCCGACACCCCCATCGGAGCCACGGGCGTTGGCGTGCGATTATTGATCGATTTCCTGCGCCATCAATCGGCTACATAAAAAAAGCCGGGACATAAATCCCGGCCTGAATATAAACTTTGGATTCATCTACTATCTTTCACCCAAAGAGAACATCAGCCCTGCGTGGATGCCAAAATTATTTGTTGAACCAGACGCAAAAGCGCGAAACCAGCGCCCCTGCACAAATGCACCTATGCCCTCGGAAACATCAAACCGCATGCCGCCTGCTACGGCAATCAACGCCTCGGTTGACGTTTCTCTTACAAAGTCTCCGGTCGTTGTATCTACGAGGTAAAGCACCGTTCCGTCAATCAGTACATCGACAATCACGGGAAAACCCCGAGCGTGCAACACGCCGCCGGCAACCCCAAAAAACACCGTGCCGTATTGATCGGACAAAGGAGCTTTGTAAACCAGACTAACACCCGCAGGAATTTCTGAAATACCGTCCTTCCGATAAAACTCAACAAAAGGTGCCAAATACGTCGGATACAGATCTCCAATGGGAACCTCTATGGATAGATGTCCGCCACCGCGCGTGGGATCGAGAAGCGCACCCCCGCCGATCTTGACATCCAACTGTGCATCTGCCCGACCTGAAAACGCGACCATTGTGAAAAAAAACACCGCAACCATTGACTTCATACATACCCCCAAAAAATAAGGAACACACATGCCAACCGACCTCATACTAATCTGCCCTGGACAGGCCAGAGAACGCGATGGCGAAAACCACTACGGCTGGTGGGCCGACCTGCCCCTCTCGCACCGGGGCAAACAACAAGCCCTGCTCACTGGCGAACGCCTCAGAAGGGACTTTGACATTCGCGGCCTCTACACCAGCCCCCAAAAATGCGCCCATCAAACAGCCGAATGGATAGGCGATATACTCCATATCGCGCCCAAAGTAGAAAATGACCTGCGCGAACTCGAAAGCGGCGACCTCGCCACACTCACCCGCGAAGAAGTTCGAAAATATTATCCCGGCTTTTTGGGCGGACAATCCCTCGAAGAGGCGCGCGTTCCAGGCAGCGAAACCTATGCCGACCTGCACACCCGCGTTGCCAACACCGTGAGCCAACTCGTCGACGAAGCGCCCGATCAGCAAATTGCGTGCATCACACACGTTCGCCCCATTGTCGCCTGCCTGCAAGCGATCATGGGATACACGCCCGAAGACGAACACAAACCCCAATTCGCGTGCCACACGGCCTCCATTCATCACCTTCAACTCGACCCCGGAGGCGAACCCACCTTCATGGCACTCAACGATATTGCCCATCTCGCGGACCTCCCCAAATAATTCACAGGTCATCCACCAGAGGACCGCGCGTTTCCATAGCCATAGAAATCCGCTCGCTGCGCGTGCCATCGCCATTGCAGTGATAAAAACGCAACGCACCGCGAAACCTGCTCACCCCGGATACGTAAGCCCCAGCATCTCCCGGGCATCATCTGGCGTGGCAATCTCGCCCTGAAGTTTCTCCACAAGACTCGCCGCGAGATCGACCATCTGTGCATTGCTCTTGAGCAAAACACCTCTCCGAAGATAAATATTATCTTCAAAACCCACCCGTATATGCCCCCCCATGAGAAAAGCCATAGTAATCATCGGCAACTGTGCTTTTCCCACACCCAGAGCGGACCAGATCACATCGGGCGGCAAGAGATTTTTCATAAAAACGATGTTCTCAGGCGTAGCTTCAATACCCCATCCGGGGCCCATACACAACTGGACAAACGGGGGATCTTCGAACAACCCCTCCGCAATCATATACCGCGCCTGGCGAATATGACCGGCATCGAAAACCTCAATCTCCGGCTTAACGCGATGCTCGCGCATGCGCTTTGCCGCGGCAACACCCCATTCGGGTGGATTCATAAACACCCGAGTGCCAAAATTTACCGAACCGATATCCAGAGAGCAAATCTCGGGCTTCAGCGCAACCGGCTCAAGCCGCTCCTCAATAATATTTTCCCCTTTAATATTTCCCCCACTCGTCGTCAAATTAATCGCAATATCACAAGCTTGCCGAATCCGGTCCACCACTTCTTTGAAAAGCTCAATCCGCGAACACACAATACCCGTCTCGGGATCGCGCACATGGATATGCGTAATAGCCGCACCCGCCTTATGGCACTCAATAGCTGCTTCTGCAATCTCCTTTGGCGTATAAGGCACAGCCGGATTCATATCCTTCGTAGGACCCGACCCCACAACCGCCACAGAAATAATTGTCTTATCCATTTTTTCCTCTTTTAAAATTAAAACGGCACCAACCAATCCTCTTCAATCCCCAGATCAAAACCCGGACCTGTCGGCGCAAACGCCAGATAGCTATTGTGCGGCACGCACGCGCCGGGTTGCGCCACTTCTTCAAGTGGTACCCCCGGATCAGAACCGATAAAATACTCACACCAGGGGGTATTGGGCATTGCCCAGCTCAAATGCTGACCGTACGCATCGCGTCCCCCGCCGTGCAGACAAACCTCCAGCCCCGCAGCGGCAGCCATATTACAAATTTTGACACAAGCAGTCAAACCCCCCACCCACTGAATATCGGGCTGGAGAATATCGAGACACCGATTTTCGATCATCAACTGGTAGGGATACGGCGTGTAAAAATGCTCGCCACTGGCAAGCGTCAACCACGGCAGGCGTTTCTTGAGTTCAATATGCCCCCCAACATCCTCGGGAATCAGGCACTCTTCCATCCACCGCAGATTATAAGGACGCAGGCGATTGGCCAAACGCGCGGTATATTCCACATCCAAAGCCATATAACAATCCAGCATGAGATCGCAATCATCGCCGATCAACTCGCGGACCTCGGCTATTCGCCTCTCGTTCTCTCCCAATCCCCACAACCCATCAACCGGACCGTATTGACAGGGCAACTTAAACGCCCGAAACCCCAACTCCTTGTACCAATCCACATCATCACCCGTCGCGTACACAAACAAACGATCGCGCGCCGGACCGCCCAGAAGTTCATAAACGGGCTTGCCCTGCAATTTCCCCGCCAGATCCCACAGCGCCAGATCCACAGCACTAATCGCCAACGAGGCAATCCCCACAGTCCCAAAAGATTTGGACACGCGAAACATCATATCCCACAGCTTTTCAATAGCCAGGCAACTCTCCCCTTCCAATATATGCGCGAAAGCATCTTCCACCACCATAGCAACCGGGCGTCCCGCCGACGTGCCGAGGCCCCAGGTCCCATCTTCAGCGGTCACCTTAACCGAGAACCTGGGCCACTGTCTGGCACCGTAAAGCTGCCGACGCGCCTTAAACCGCGGGAACCTGGACATCGGATTTGCCACCTCTATCTGCGTGGGCCACGCCTTTCGATACCCCTTTGTCCTCGGGGCTGCACCTGTTGAAGCAGCGAGCGTCGTACCGGACCCCGTTGAGGCCTGGCTTGTATCTGGCCGTTCAACGCGAACGACTTCGACGGATTTAATTTTCATATATTTTCCTTTTCTCGTATTGGAATACTCCTCAAAAATAAACAATGTAGCAACAACGCGAGATTGTCAACCGCAATTCGGTTTTTGAGGATACTTATTTCAGGGATATGCATAATTCATTTGTGGTGGTGTAACGACGTATAAAGCTTTTTAAATATTTTCCTTTTTATGCCTTCGGCGACCTACTTTTTTTCAACAGCAAAAAAAAGTAGGCAAAAAATGCCGCTCTCAAACGCCGAGGGGCTGGCACAGCGCAAATCGTTTCTGTGGTAATGCGCTATACAATGGCCTGCACAGTTGAAATGCCATAAAAACATCCGCTGCGAGACGGACTCACGCGCTGTGCACTGCTTCATCGGAAAACCAAGCAAATAGACCACTTCACAATAACCTTGTGAAAGTCAAAGAAAACAAAAAAGCGTACTTGTCAATGTTTAACACGTACGCTTTTGTCAACCACATCTCAAAACATATTAAGGCATGTTCCTATCTTTCAGGAAATGCGATCTCAAAATTCGAACCTTCTAAACTCGCTGGGACCAGTAGTGAGAACTCCTTTTCGAACTTTTCTATCATATCGCTGCTACATTTTTCTAAGAGTGTATCAAGATCGTTGAGTGATTTGAGCTTATAACAAGACTTATCGGGCGAAAAATAAACCAGGATATTCTTCTGTAGCTGCAATAAGTTGAGAATATTGTTCAAAGTTCCCTTACTCTTTCCATCCCAAATCATGAAGCCATAGGACGCTACTTGAGCCATCTTTGCATCCTTAGTTGTGTAGTATGCAAAGTCCCTTACCTGATTATCTGCATATATCTGTTCTACTGGCCAACTTCCCACGTTGTTCCGACAGTGATCATCCATACAATAGACGATAACATTCCGATATGCTTTTTCTGCTAAA
This sequence comes from Gemmatimonadota bacterium, assembly GCA_026705765.1. Classification (NCBI taxonomy): domain Bacteria; kingdom Pseudomonadati; phylum Gemmatimonadota; species Gemmatimonadota bacterium. Next base: position 32,122 of record JAPPAB010000099.1, on the reverse strand, counting down.
TAGCTCTGTACAGCCTTATCAGCACCATTTGCATCTCCGATAACGATATCAAAATGCTGACGCGTGATGTTATCCGCTGTGGACCTGATGGTGTCGTTCAAGCGTGTGATGCTACGAGAACCGCCAATAAAAACCGTTGTCATGATATTGCCTTTATAGCTACTGGTCTGAAGTTGTGACAGTTGTTACAACAGCCGCACGGGAAGGATACTGCACGTATTTACGACCAGATGATTTTTGTTTTTTCTTAATATCGCGGAATATCTCTTTGAGATCGTAGCCGAATTGAGCAGCGTGTTTGTCGCGTACTGCTCGGACTTCCGAAACAATGGGATCATTCGTCGTCATGATCACGCTCCATGAGTTCGTCAGGTGTGCAGATGATCGCGGGTTCAAATCCCGCATTCCGACATACAGTTTCGATTTGTGATCGGATCGTCGCATTGGCGATATGCCGATAATTCCAAGTTACCAAATATTCGATACCGTTGACAACTGCAATGGCAATATGAGCGGCGTCTTCTGCTGCCTTTGCAGGCACAACGCCAGCGTTGACCAATTGTTGTGCTAATTCAAGGGCTTCCTCTGTGGCGTCGAGAAGCGTCAGTGAGTTGAGTGCTGCGAGGCGGGCACGAGCAGCTTCCGGATCGCCAGCACTGGCTTCGGTAAGGACCAGTTGTGAAGCTACGAGTTCGAACCGATCAGCTGCGTTCTTCCACCAATCTCGAGTACTCTGTTGATGTCCCGCAATTACGACATCGCGAGAAGGTTGGGCTGTCAAGTAGCTAATAACGGTGGTTTCGATATATACCTTTGGTTTCATAATAAGAGGCGTATCCAATGTAACAAGGCCAGTTGGTCAATTCAGTAGAAATAGGGTTGTGGAACGCATCGACATTACAGATTCCTAGCATTGGAAATATCCTTTGCCAATTCTTCTGGAGTCAGATTGAGAGGAGATACCTGGTAGGATTTTAAGGCATCTAAAAATACAACGTGCTCCATGCCCGCAAACCGAGCCGCCTGACCCGATGACAAACGTCCGAGTTCAAACAGTTTGACGGCGATGAGCATGCGGCCTTGTTCGGCGAATTGTTCAGGCGTTTCACTGAGGATCTGCAGAATATCATCTGGACATTCAAATGTAATTTTTAACATGCGCGCCCCGTTTCATCCATATTTGAATTACGCTTAGAAAGAAAAAGTGTAGTAACGACACGATTTTGTCAACCGCATTTCGGTTTGACCAGCATATAACCACACCACAATATGGGTATCAAAGTAGATCGAGATTCCTCTCCTTTTCTATATTGAATTATGCCTAATCCTTTTGACCAAATTTATGCCACATCTCTTTTCGGACTTCCGAAACAATGGGATCATTCGTCGTCATAATGCTCTTGCAATTTCTTTTTTAAGTCGTTACGCAATGCCTGAGACTTGCTTTGGTAAAATGCCAATTGCTCTTTTACCGTTCTATCCTTGAGTTGCTCATAGTGCGCGTCTCGAATCCGACGCACAATCTTAACCGCATCAAACGTCTTTTTCGTCTCCATAATTAGTCACCTCACGCGGAGAGTATATCTGTAATGGTTTATAGCCAAGTTCAATGTTCACAGCGGTGAATAGACGTATTTTGTCAAAGTGTACGATGTGCTTGAAGTTCCAGCTAACCAACACATCGACTTCTGCAACCGAAGCCAAAGCGATATGCAGGGCATCATCGTATTGCGCTATCTCTCACTATATCCATACTATCCGATAAAAAATGTAGCAACAACGCGATATTGTCAATCGCATTTCAAAACATATCAAGGCAGGTTGAACTTGCTGCATACGTCATTTTGACGTATGATTTGGGAATTAAGGAGATCAATAAACATGATTACTAAAGAACAATATGGAACTTCTGAACTGGAGAGAGACTTTGGGTGTCTCACATTTGGAAATGCCTTGGCCAGCTATCGAACAGGAGAAGAAAAAAGCCAGCGAGCGTTTGCTGATTTTTTGGGAATCTCCCCTCAAAGCCTTTGTGATATAGAAAAAGAAAGAAGAATCCCAAGCCCCAGCAGGGCAGCCAAAATTGCCAGACAACTCGGCGAGCCAGAAAGCTTCTGGGTGCAGCTTGCCTTGCAGGACACGCTAAGAAAAGAAAACTTGAACCTCGTTGTTTCTATTGATTGATGCTACCACCTTGGTCCCACATCTGCCGCAGTTAAGGGACCGCCGTCCTCCGTTCCCGTCGGGAACTCAACGCAACCAATCGTCTTTTGTTCGCCCCGTGAATGCCCCAAAATATCCGTCGTTATCTCTGGATAATGCCCCTCGGCATTGCCAATCAAACCACTGGACTCTCCCGGTGCAACAACCCCATTGGGCAGATAATCCACATCGACCCGCCCAGTTTTTATCCCATCCCGATCGGGCATACCCAAATCCCCATCTGTCACATTCCCCTCCCATCGCCAATTCACTGGCTCATCGTCCTGCACCAGCCGCACAGTCCCATCGGATCTCACAAAAGCATTATTCGCAACCACACAATCTTTAGGCACTGTACCATTGGGATACCTGCTGTGATTTAGCCCCACATCCATCGCCGGACTACACCCCACAAACGTATTAAACGCAATCAGCGCGCGCTCCACCCGCACATAGAGATCATCCGATGCCCCATCCATCATCCCCACGCCAAACGCATTGAGCGAATGGAACAAATTATTCACAACAACCTGATCCGTCCCCTGCAAGCGCACACCGCCAGCCCGGCGTTCGCCCTCGCCAAAAAAGAAATTCTCAGACACCACATTGCCATCCCCATGCCGAAGCACCAGCGCGCCCCGGCAATCGCGAAACGTATTCCTGCGGAGAATATTGCCATTGGACTTCACAGAAATAATCTCCGCCTCCCCACTACAACGCACAAAAAGATTGTACTCAACAACCGTCTCACAATCACCCGGCTCTGGATCGTACGGATTCCCCTCCGTAATAAGCTGAAGCGTCTCGTACCCATTGCTCTCCTTACCATCCGGAACATCGACAAAATAATTGTGGTGAACAAGGTGCCTCTCGCCCTGATTGCGAACGTAAATCTGCATCAACTGGCAGCCGCGCGTCTCCTCGAGATTATTGGTCTTATTCTCAAACCGGCAGCGATCAATCTCAACTTCCCGACTCTCTGCCCTCACCCGTATCCACTTGCCAACCTGCACATCCGTCATCACACAGCGACTTATGCGACAACCCCGCCCCCGAATCTCCACACTCCCCTTTTCCACAAAGTGCAACCCCACAAGACTGATATAATCTCCCACCAGCAACAACGGCGCCTTTATAACCGCCTTTCCCATACCCTCCGCCCGAATAACAATCGGCTGATCTGCGGTCCCCCTTGCCGCGAGCCTGCACCTCTCACCATCATACATGCCGTCGGCCAGCCCAATCACATCACCCGGCTGCGCCTCAGCCATCCGCTCTTCAAGTTCAGACAAAGACTTCATCTCAATTTCCCGGCTTTAACACGCGATTAAAAAAAGCTTCACGGGCAGGCTCGGTAAACGCGATATTGCGCTGAAAAGCACCGTGTCCACTCTCATCGCCCAGAAGAATATAACTGACATTCTTGGCACCGGCTTCTCGCAGTGCCCTGACCAACTTGTCCGAATGATAGACGCCAACCGTGCGATCAGATATTGCGTGAACGAGCAAAATAGGCGGTGCATTGGCCGAAGCATAAGTCACAGGAGAAGTCTTAGCGCGAACCTCTTCAGACTCCAGTCTAAGCTCGTTTTTGCGAGGCGGACGTGCTCGCTGCTGATTGCGCTGGCGGTCACTCATAGCAGACAGAAAGTCGGTAGGCGTAGCACTCGCCACAACAGCCTGAACCATACTGGAATACTCCTGATAGGGACCATCCCCTTCCAGACCGGCTGAAGGCGGACAAACACCCAGCATAACAGCCAGATGCGCCCCCGCGGAATTTCCACTCGCGCCAATCCGTTCCGGATCAATATTGTACTCCTCGGCATGGGCGCGCAACCAGCGCACCGCATTCTTCACATCCTCAACACACGCCGTAATAGGTGCCTCATCGAGCATCCGATAGTTCACCGTAACACAAACATAGCCCTTTGCTGCATAGCTGATAGTAGGACGAAGAAAACCTCCCCGGCGTTTATCCCCACCTCTCCATCCCCCTCCGTGAATAAACACAAGGGCTGGACGGGACGTCTCACCGCGCTCTGTGGGCATAGCGAGATCAAGTTTCCATGCCTCGTTGCCCTCGCGGTACGCAATATCCGGAATAAAAGTCACACCTTCGGGTACCTGTTGCATAATTTGCTCCACGGTAACTGTGCGTTGCTGACGTCGATTTTGTTGTGGCTGTTGTGGTTGCTGCGCATCAACAGACTGAAACACCAAAACAACGAACAGAAAACAGATAAATTTGGACATAGAACCCTCCTTGTTTTAGCCCTCACTTCAATTCTTCGCGTATCTGCTCAAGAACCCGCTGCACCCGTGTAAAATTCGGCCGAAGAGCGAGCGCCTTCTCCAAATAGGGAACAGCCTCTCGCAACCTCCCCGCCTGTGCCAGCGCCGTACCCAGGTCGGCATGCGTATCGGGCCTATCCGGATGCAAGCGAATCGCCTCCTTGTAGTGTTGAATCGCTTCATCAAAGCGCCCCAGCCTGTGAAGCGCCATAGCAATACCATTTTGCGACAGCGCATTGTCCGGATGGTAGCGAATCGCATCCTCATAGGAACGAACCGCCTCCACAAGCCGTCCCGCGCGGTGAAACGCCACAGCGCGACCATTCAGCGCGCGTGCATCTGTCGGATCGAGTTCCAAAACCCGCGCATAGTGTCTCTCCGCATCCTGTAAACGCCCCAGTTGCATCATCGCATCCGCAAACATGCGATGCGCATCCACATACTCGGGAAGCCGGCGAATCGCCTCGGCACAAAGCGTTGCAATACGTCTGTGTTCTCGCGCGGGAATCAAATCCGACGCCTCGCGAACAAAAACGCGCGCAGCGATCTCCCTCAAATTTTTATTTTGAACCTCTGCAATACGCGCATCCACCTCACCCGGCATCAACACATCAATAGAATCCCGATATTTATACAGCAACTCCGCAAACGCAAGCTCATCGCTCTCCGCATTCTGAACCGACTCATAGTCCAGAATCGGTCGGTCATCCCAATACGTATCTGCCTCAACCGTCGCAGAAGCCAGACCCTCCGCCCCCATCAAATAACCACCCCAAAAAACGTGCGGCTGATTGAGAGAATACGCCACCCCGCCCCAGTGGCTATATTGAAGATCCGCCTGCACCGCCTCATCCACACCCAACAATTTCCCCTCAGCAATATTAAAAACATCATCCACCGCACCAATAAGCAAAAGCTCAGACGTATTATACCACAAAACACTCTGCGGAAAAACCGTCAAAAAACTGCGCACAACACCGCGGAACTGGTCCTCCGTCAGAAAGCGCAGCGGCACAAACTGCACCAAAAACCCACCTGGCCTCAGGCGCTCTCGGGCACGCGCATAGAAATCAACCGTATAAAAAAACGCCACACCCGGACGGGACACCTCGCCAAGCTCAAGCGAAATAATATCATAAGACGCCGCAGTATGACGCAGAAAATTGCGCCCATCTTCAGCGATAATCTCCACGCGCGAATCCCCCATCCAATCCGTCTCAAAATATTCCCGAATAAAAGGAAAAAGCGCAGGCTCGATATCCACACACGCCAGATAATCGATGGGATACATCAAAAAACGACTAACCGTCTGCCCCGTACCAGCACCCACAACAACGACCCGTTTCGGATCCGGATGCAAAAGCATCGGCACATGCGCCGCCATAATCTGATGATTCTTCTTACTCCCACCCTGCCACCAGCGATCGATCTCAAGCTCCAGATCATCCTCCCGCCGCACAACCGCCATATTCGCGCCATAACCCTCTCGAAACGCCACCAGATCCCGTCCCTCACCGATAAAATCCGCAGGCACCCGCGTCTGCGAAAAATACGGAATCCCCAGATAAACCAGAACAGCAACCAGCGCAGCCGCATATTTGAACACGCGATATCTTTGATCCAGCAAAAACCACGCAGAAATGCCAATGGCGAGATTCGCACCCGTAATAAAAAACAAACTCTTCTCAAGACCAAAAAAGGGAATCCCCACAAAACCAATCAAAAGAGACCCGAGAATACCCCCAAGCGTATTCACCGCAATCAGATTCCCAGCCACCCCGGACGTATATGCCGCATTGCGAATCACCAGCCGAATCGCAAGCGGAAAAGCCGCACCACTCAACACAGCAGGGGGCAAAAGCACCGCAAAGTAAATATACAAATCACTGCCCAATCCTCGCCATGCCCCGGGCGAAAGCATCAAAAGAGCCAGCACAATGAGACCCGTCGCAACCTGAAACGCGCCAAAATAATACGCCCGTCTATCCGTCCTATCCGAAAACTGAGCAGCGAGAACACTCCCCAGAACCAGCCCAACCAGCACAACGCCCAGCGTCAGCGTATAAGTATAAACCGTATTATTGATCAGAAGCCCCAGATACCGCACCCACAGCACCTCTGCGCCCAGAGCCACAAAACCAATCGCAAAAAACAGAACAAATACAACCCTGCTCCGCGGAAGTCCGCCACTCACACCACGGGACGCTCCCGAATCGGGAAACACATCCTCCCGGGCAATGGACAGCGCGCGAACAACAACACCACTCAAAATATTGCACACCACACCAATATAAATCGCACCGCGCAGACCCAGATCCGGCAAAAAAACAAAACCCGCAGCCGCACAACCCAATGCGGCCCCAAGCGTATTGACACCGTAAAGAAGACCAACAGCGCGTGCAATTCTACCGCTATCGCGCGAATACTGACGACAAAAAAGAGGAAGCGTACCGCCCATCAGAACAGTAGGCGGCAGGACGACGAGCGCAACCAGAAGAAGACGGGTAGTAAACCGCAGGAAAGGAGCATCGCTCAACAGTCTATACGCGATGCCATAGAGAAAATCTGCAAAATCAAAAACATAGGGACTGATCAGAGCCAGAACACCCAGACCAATCTCGACATATCCAAAAAGAATAAGCGGTCGGGAAGTCCGTTGACCAATGCGCCCGAAAAGATACGCACCAATGGCCAGACCCAGAAAAAAAACAGCCAAAACCGCGCTCACCGCAAACGTCGTTGACCCAAACAAAAGCGCGGCCTGCCGTATCCAGACAACTTCGTAAACCAGCCCGGCAAAACCCGACAAAAAAAAACATATCAGCGCGGTGACATGCTGCGTTATGGGGAAGGATTTTCCGGGATGTTTACTCACATGTTATTCTTTCACTATCCGCTATTCCCACAGCGGGCAAATTGCCCAATATCTATCTATTCCGTAAAGACCAGACCCTTTGCGTTCCATCAATCCACTTCCAAGTCTTCGGAATCCAGTTGATGCCAGAACACATCTCCCGCTTCAATACGGCTCTGTATCCTGTTATCCCTATCCATGCCAGCCACTGCCGCATAAGCAGGCTTGCCCGTGAACTGCGTCAAAAATTTGGCATTGCGAATCGCCCTGTGCGTGTCCCGCTCATCCACAGTGAAGGAAATTTCGACAGCGATATAACAAACTTCCTCTGACCCATTCACCACTTCCATAATCAGGTCAGCCCTGACAAAACTCTGCAATTCGTTTTTGGGAATCCCCCGGGCATTTTGCGACCGGGCCAAAGAAATGATTTCCCGTTGAGACATTGTTCGCACCAAATCGAATCCCATACTATCGGCAATCAAAGCCGTGTCTCTAAGCGCGGCACTTCTCGCATGGCCGCCTTTGAGCACGCCAAGGCTGTTGTCTATCCTTCTTAAGTGCGTATCGTGCCCATCCAGACGTTTTTCAATAGCTTCAAACCGTTTATCCGTAGTTTTGACAAACTCGGCAAACACCTGAGGCAATTCGAGGAGTTCGGACGTGAGCAAGCGAGCACGCACAGCTTCCAGTATCCTGGGATTTTCGTCCAGAGTTTGGAACAAATCATCTATGGTATTGATGGGAAACATTATAATTCTTCCCGCAATAAAAAAATAGAAAGTTGAACGCACCAAAACTACCCATTTACCACTATTTTGGCAACTCCTGAAATATAAATCATCTAATTGACGAATAAAATCGAAAAATTGATTTTTTCATCTTATCGTCGCTCTTCTGCGCCTGAAAAAACAATCACCCATCTTCCACCCCCGCGGCGTGACGCCCCGCTTTGGGATCGCCTGCCGCGTAATACCTGCCCTCTTCTCGATCCACATAAACCATAACAGGCGTCGCAATATTAGATGCTTTCGCCTCGACCTGATGTCCTCGTCTGGCGAGATCATCCTGCACATCCCGATCTATCGCATCATTCAGCGTCAGCGACCCGGCCTGTTTGAACGTCTGCTCGCGGATGGGATTGGGATCAAAAGAATCGTTGTGATGCGCCGTCGCAAAACGGGGCGCAGTAACAGCCTCCTCCGGCATAATCCCAAACTCCACAAAATCCAGCAACAAATTCAACGTCGTCTGATCCTGCAAATCGCCACCCGCAACACTAATACCCAGAATCGGTCGCCCATCTTTCAACACCAGCGTAGGCGTCAGCGTAATGCGCGGACGCTTCCCCGGCTGGATACAATTCGGATGACCCGCCGTCGTATTGAGACTCCGCAGGCGATTCCCATAAGTAACCCCCGTACTCCCCCCATCAATCGTAGGCCGGTGAACATTGGCACTCGGTGTCGCCGCGACAACATTGCCCCAGCAGTCCGCCACCACACAAGTCGTCGTCCCCCCCGTACCCGGACGGAACACACCACCATCCACAACTGGCTGCATCAGATAAGGATCCCCCGGACGCGCCTCCAGAGAAGCCGCTTGCATATCGATAAGCGGCACGCGCAAATCCGTGTAAGCATCAGAGAGCAATCCCCCCAGAGGCACACCTGAAAAATCGGGATCGGCATAATACGCATCGCGATCCGCCATCGCCAGCTTGATCGCCTCGGTAACAACGTGAACATAATCAGCCGAAAGATGGCCCATAGCCTTGACATCGAACTTCTCGAGCAAGCGCAGTGCCTGACACAAATACGGACCCTGCGTCCACGGCCCGCACTTGCAAACCGTATATCCCCGATAAGAAACCGTAACCGGATCTTCAATCGTCGTAACATGCGTCGCCAGATCTTCCCGACGCAAAAACCCCCCCTTTGCGACATAAAAAGCCTCAAGCTCCTCCGCAATATCATTGCGATACTTATTCCGCCCGTAAAAGCGATCCGCGGCAGCTTGCAACTTCTCCTCCCGACTCCCCGACGTAAGATGCTCCTCCTCAACGAGTTTTCGCAACGTCCTCGCAAGATTGGGATGCCAGTCATCCTCCCCCGCATCGAGCAAAGCGAGCACAGGAGCGATAATTTCTTCAAACGACATCGTACCGTATCGCTTAAGCGTCGTAATACACAAATCCACAACCGAAGGCACGGGTGCCATCTTCATATCGCCATCCCCCGGAATACCATGCTCCATATACCAGTCAATCGCCTCCTGAGAACGCGGTGCCCGCCCCTGTCCGCTCAAAGCCTTCACCTCCGAAGTCCCAGCATCAAAAATAAGAAGCGGAACCTCCCCGCCAATCGAACACGCACCGTGATCCGTAACATTCAGCGCAAAAATAGTCGCAGCGGCTGCATCGGCCGCATTGCCACCCCTATCCAGAATCTCAATCCCCGCAGCCACAGCACCTGCACCACCTGCAGCCACAACACCCGTCTTACTCTCAGCCTTCCATCCAATTTGACCCACATCTATACCCGACATAATTTTCTCCTTTCATCCTTGACGCCACGCAAAACTCTGGCTTTATTTTTTATAACAACGATTTTGTCCCAGCCTTCAGGAACGCATTATAGCATGATCCCTTAATGAATACAAAATAATCTCTCTTCCTTCAATACGTCCTTATTCCCAAGAAAAGAGCTAATGAAATTATCGGAACCCATCACCCATGCCGAACAACTGACGCCTGCGCTCCTAACGGATCGATTTAGTCGTAACGGATTCCTGAAATCGGGTTCGGTCACATCCGTAGAAAAAACGGACTCGTTCGGATCATCGTGCGCGGAATGGGACAGGCTCTCGCTGACATTCAGCGACGACTACGTGGGTGATATTCCAAATGCGATTGTGTTAAAGGTCTATCGAAAGGGATGGTTCGGAGGCGGAGTCGTCGAATGGACATTTTACGATGACCTCGCGCCCAAAACGCCGGACGCATCTGTCTGTCCCGTTTTCGACTGTGGATTCGATCACAATGAGAAAAACTGTCACTATCTCATGCCAGACCTGTCGGTGACACATAAAGATGGGCCAAAGGAGGCCACCGAACAACTTCACAAAGCCGTAATTGAAGAACTGCTCAAATATCACATTCAATGGTGGAATGATCCACGTCTGGACGAGTGGCCGTTCATGATGCAGGCCGGTGGTCCACTCCGCATGGCCCAGGCAATATCCGAAAAAGACATACGCGATAGCTGCGCCAGCTTTGAAGAAGCCCTGAAGCCACTGGCACGAGAACTGGGCGACGACCTCGATTCCGCTCACATCGAGATAATGGAACGCGTGATTCACGGATATCCCGATATATTCCTGGCGCGTGTCGCAAACGGGAAAAATATCACAATGCTACACGGCGACGCGCATCTGTGGAACCTGTTTTACCCGAAGGATCCATCAAAGGACCAGATCATTCTCTTCGATTGGGAAACCTACAAGCGAGGACTTGGTGCTTACGACCTCGCCTACATGCTGATCCACGGAACATCCGAACGAGAAGCACTCGAAACGCCCCTTATGAATTTCTATTATAGAAAGCTCATAGCTGGTGGCATCGAAAATTACAGCCGAGACCAATTCGAATACGATTATCGTCTATCTGTGCTATCGTGCGTCTTCTGCCCGATCTTATGGAAGCGTGCATTCTCGGTTCGGAATGCGATGAAAGCGTATAAGGATTGGGATTGTGGTGCGCTGCTCAGATAGACAGGCACTCTCCTGTCCTAAAGAACGGGTATCAAACACGCCCTCTGTGCGATGCAGAGGGCTTTTTTTTATGCTACATTTTGACCACAACAAACAGATAGTTTCTCATCCTTACAGGAGGATTCAACATGTCCACACAAACAGCTCTCATCACCGGCGCATCTCGCGGACTGGGTCTCGCTCTCGCGCGCGAACTCGCACAGCAAAACTGGCGACTGATCATCAACGCAAGAGGCGCAGACGCACTCGAACACGCGCGCAAAGAACTGGCCAAATGGACCGAAGTCACCGCCATCGCCGGAGACGTAACAGACCCCCAACACCGGAAAGCACTGGCGCACGCAGCAAAAGAAATAGGGGACCTCGACGCCGTAATCAACAACGCGGGCATATTGGGACCGAGTCCCCAGCCCGAACTGCTCGACTACCCCCTCGATATATTGGCAGACGTCTATCGCGCCAACACAATCGCGCCCCTGGGTGTGCTCCAGGCACTCCAACACACCTTAAAATCAGGCGCCCGCGTAATCAACATCACCAGCGACGCTGCTCGCGAGCCGTACCCCGGCTGGGGCGGATACGGCTCTTCGAAAGCCGCGCTTGAACAACTCTCAAACGTACTCGCAGCAGAACGCCCCGACTGGCGCATCTACTGGGTAGATCCCGGCGACATGCGAACGCAAATGCACCGAGAAGCATTCCCCTTTGAAGACATCAGTGACCGCCCCTTGCCGGAAACGAGTGTACCGGGATTCATCGAACTCCTGAACGGCAATTATCCCAGTGGACGCTATGCCGCACGCGAACTACTCACCACCCTCGCAAAATAGAAAGGAGACATCTCATGTCCATAATACCCAACACAGTACTCCCCATCACAATGATGGACTCAAAACTGGACTCTCTAATATTCGACCTGCCATCCAACCTGGAAGCGGGCGAACCGCCCGAAGCGCGCGGACTCAGCCGGGACCAGGTTCGGTTGATGGTCTCCTGGCAAAAAAATGATGCGATAGAACACATCGCATTTCGCGACCTGCCCGACGTATTACATGCGGGCGACGTCGTCGTCATCAACACCAGTGGCACGCGCAAAGCATCTCTGCCCATCATTAGGCCCGATGGAACAGAACTCAGACTGCATCTATCAACGCAACTGCCCGCCGACATGTGGGCAGTTGAAATACGTCAACCCAACGGTATCGCAACGCAACCGTTTTACCACGCACAGGCAGGCGAAATCTTCACATTACCCGGTAGTGGATCAGCACAACTACACGCCCCCTATCGCCCCGAACTGCGGCACAACCCCGACGCTTCTGTTCGCCTGTGGGTAGCAACCCTGAACCTGCCCTATGACCTGGACACCTACCTGGACATATACGGCATGCCCATCCGGTATGGCTATGTGCAAAACGACTGGCCTATCGACTATTATCAAACCGTATATGCAACAGAAGTAGGCAGCGCTGAAATGCCATCAGCAGGCAGAGCATTCACACCCAAAATCATCACAAAATTAGTCGCAAAAGGCATACAAATTGCCCCCCTGATCTTGCACACCGGCGTGGCGAGCCTGGAAGCCGATGAACCGCCTTATGAGGAATACTACCGCGTACCAGCCGAAACAGCGCGGACAATCAACAACGCGCGAAAAAACGGCGGACGAATCATCGCCGTTGGCACAACAGTCGTGCGCGCACTCGAAACCGTCGCCGACAAAACCGGACAAGTCTCTCAGGGCGAAGGATGGACATCCCTGATAATCTCACCCGGTCACACCATGCAGACCGTAGATAGCTTACTCACCGGAATGCACGAACCGAGTGCCACACATCTATCCATGCTCCAGGCATTGGCGGGATTAGATCACCTCAAACTGACCTATGAAGCCGCACTCAACAAAAATTATTTGTGGCACGAATTCGGCGATCTACATTTGATTTTACCCTGAACACGCGGTATATTGAACCACGACCGATAAGGAGAACCGTCAAAATAGGAAAACAAATGTTCATAATTCACGAAATAGACGACAACATCCGCAGCGCCTATGGCATGACAGTCGCCGATGTCACAAACAACGGATACCTGGACATCGTAGCCGGTTCTATGGGAACCTCGATGATCGCCCTGTACGAAGGACCCCATTTTGAAAAACAAATCATATCAGAAGCGCACCCCGGCACCATCTCACTATCGGTATTCGACATCACGAGCAACGGTCGCAAAGACGTCATTGCGAGCAGCGGATTTGGACGAAGACAGCGGATACCGCCGGAATATCTGCACTGGTTTCAAGCATCTGAAGAAAGCGACATCTGGACACAGCACTTCATCGACTGGGTACCCTATTCACACCGCATTGCAATGGTAGATGTCAACAATCAACCCCTGCTATTTGTCGCAACACTGCAAGGACCGGGAAGCCAGATCAACGACTTTGATGCGCCGGGGGAACTGTGGTGTTACCGCATACCACAAGACCCGGTAAATGAACCGTGGGAAAAGCGGTTAATCGACGGGCAATTGAGACTCAACCACGGCCTGAGCGTATGCGACGTAGATGGCGATGGCCGCCTGGACTTACTGCTCGGCACGCGTGACGGCCTGATCTGGTTTGAACCGCCCAAAGGGGATGGATTCGAGGAAAAATGGAACCGATGGACCATAAGCCCCCGCGAAAGCAGTGAAACCTTTGCCGTAGATATGGATGGCGATGGCATCAATGAAATACTCTCTATCGAACCCTGGCACGGCAATGAACTCGTCTGGTACAAAGCCACCGGCGACATCCGAGCAGACGCCTGGGAACGGCATCTGATCAGCGACAAACTCAACCGCGGACATTCGCTCTGGTGTGGCGACATAGACAGCGACAACGCACTGGAAGTCATCGCCGGATACAACGGACCCGGCACAGCCCTCAACATCTATCGCCCAGAAAATTTAGAAACAGACACCTGGCACATTGAACAAATTGACAACCGCATTGGCATGGGGCAAATGGCAATCGCAGATCTCAGCGGCAACGGCAAATTGGACATCGCCGCAAGCGGCATGTCAACGGGCAATGTGCGGTGGTATGAACAGATTTAAATCGTCTCAAAAAAAGGAAGACAATGGACTATCAAGACATCATCACCATTGAACCGGGCAAACGCAGTGGAAAACCGTGTATTCGCGGCATGCGGATCACCGTTTATGACGTACTTGACTATCTTGCCTCAGACATGTCTGTTGAAGAAATATTGAGCGATTTTCCCGAACTTACACGAGAAGACATCCGCGCCTGCCTGGCATTTGCTGCAGACCGAGAGCGCAGACTTATGTCTGTTTCTTCGACATGAGATTTCTCTTCGATCAAAACCTCTCTTACAGATTGGTTACAGACTTGAAGGACCTGTATCCGAATTCTTCACACATCCGAGATATAGGCATGGAAGAAGCGGATGACTCGGATATTTGGGATTATGCAGCCCAAAACGGCTATGTCATTGTTTCCAAAGACTCGGACTTTCACCAAAAAAGCTTTCTATATGGTCATCCGCCCAAAGTCATTTGGCTTCGCTTAGGCAATTGTTCAACGAACACAATTTTATCTCTTCTTCGCACACATCACGATGCAATTTTGAGATTTGAGCAAAGCGAAACCACATCTTTTTTTACTTTGGAATAAATCGTCTCATTATTCCCCTCACAACACTCACAAAGGAGAAAAACATGTTCTTTGAACTACGTCAATATCGCACCCAACCGGGAAAACGCGAAGAATGGGTTGCATTTATGGAAAGTGAAATCATCCCATTTCAAATATCAAAAGGCATGGTCGTCATAGGCAGCTTTGTCGGCGAAGAAGAAGAAGACCTCTACGTGTGGATTCGCCGATTTGAGAGCGAAGAACAAAGAGAGCAACTCTACAAAGCCGTCTATGAAGACCCGTATTGGACCGACACATTGAGCGACCAGGTAGGTACATTGATCGACCGAGAGCGCATCGTCGTAACGCGCCTCAATGCAACACCGAGGTCTGTCATACAATAGAACCTACCAAAAACTGACAAACCCCGTGAGTTCAAGACGGCGTTTCACGCGCTGGAGTTTGTGTGTTGAGCGGGGATAGGTGGCATCGCAAAAAGCGATCAGCGCGTCCAGCAGACCGGCAAGTTCATCTCCTGCGCCGGACAGGCGTGGGAGAATTTTTTGTAAAATCTGATAATCAAAAGCATCTCGGGGCGTAAACGCCGGCGCATTTGAAGGCAGCCCCTCAATCAAATCCAGCGCATACGCCATATAGATGAGAACCTCATCGCGAATGCGATAGCCAAAATGCAAATCCTCCTTCGCGAGCACCGCGTTAATCTCCTCCAACGGCTCATTCCACGCAACAACCTCATCGCGGTGGCGAACATCTTCCAACTGCCGATAGGGACGGTCAATAAGTGCTGAACCGAGGGCGCGCAGAGCCGTCGAATCAATCTGCACCTCGGGATCATAATCCGACAACCCCAGATCAACGCGATCAAAAGCAACCGTATTTGCCCTGTCCAGCACCTTGGGACTAAACGCATACGTCGTCTCATCCATATTAACCGTACCTGCAACAAACAAATTGGGCGGAATGGGCAAACGCGAAGGCACATCTCCCATCTCATCCGTTGACACCACATCCCCACCCTGCGCCAATTCAATCGGATCTGTCGTCCACGCCCCATCGGGCGAGCGCCTCGCCGTCTCCATAACACTCAAAAAATCGGCAAAATAGTGCTCCACCCGGGCGAGATTCATCTCGTCCAAACACACAAAATATGGACGATTCGGATCGTCCTGTGCCTCGCACATCGCCTGAAGCAACGCCCCTGGACGAAACACCCCCGTAAGCAAATTTTCAAACCCGAGCAAATCGCGCACATCGTTCCAATCCGGACGCACGGGAATAAGGCGATACCCTCTCGCCCGCCCCTCATCCAGACCATTGACCGCCTCGGCCAAAAGCCGAATCACAGTACTCTTCCCCGTCCCGGATATCCCCGCCAGAATGAGAAAAGGTTTGGTCTTCAAACACAAATAGAGATTGAACAACATCCCCGCCTCAACCTGGAAATTCTTCAGCACCGTAAACCGGTAAAGATCGCACAACAACTCGGCCTCCACAGGCACAAGCGCATCCCGCACAACACCGACTTCTGCGGGATCGGGCACATGATACACGACACTGCTTTTAGAAGTCTGGTATCTCACCCTTGTAAACACCGCATACAGCGCGTAGAGATCCTCCAGCACCATCTCAATATCATCGACAAGCGTCGGCACCGCAGCTTCATCCGGCGTGAGAATCGACCCGACAAACAGCGAGCGATCAACCCCGTCAAGTCTGGATGGCGACCACGGCACCGAACGACCCGGTGACGCCACAATAATATCACCTGCCAAACAGCGATACCCCTTGCGCGGCACCAGACCGCGAAACTTCTTGCGATCCGCAATCGCCTTTTGCATCGCCTCAAATGTCCACCACCCAGAGTAAAAGCCAATAGCGAGGGCATTGTGATGCAAATAAATACCCAGTTGGGGCAACCGGGGAAACGCGCTCTTCTTCAGCTTGCGATCGACAAAATAGAGACACGCGTGATCCCGCGGCCGATTGGGATTGGAGCGAAAATTCGTCGTCGCGTAAACAGGAGAAATAACAGCCGTGAGGTCTGGATGCTGTTTCGTCAGGACGGGTTCGATCTCATCGCGCAGGACTTGCATGCGCCCATGCAGATGCTCAGCACCAATGCGCGTGCCATTACAGGCGAGAAAATCGTTGGGAGAGAAAGAGAACATAAACGTTTTCAATAGCCATTAATCAAAAGTTGCGCCTGAGCACACCCAATTTATTTTGCAATAGAAAAATCGGGCCGCCTCGCTCGGCGTGTATCAATATTAATTTCATAATCCAATGTAGTTTATACTGCTTCTCGATGTTACACAAATTTTCAGCGGTATGGAAGGTATTTTTGATATTTTTACATATCAAGTCATCGTATTTCTTATCCTATTCACCGGTTCATCACGATCCCAAAGATGACTCATAGCGTAAAAAACATTCATCACCTCTATGAGTTTAACTTGATTTCAAAAAAAAATGAATTATATTGCGATGCTATCACTGTTATGTCACTGTGACGAGCGGACCGGGCTGGGCTGGCATTAGCCCAAACGTTCGCAATTATTGTGATGGTAAGGTGCAATCAGCGGTAGGCCTCTCAACCCGGTCATTACCATTGGCGCGCTTGTAGCGGAAGTACAGGCAGTGGTAATCCTATTAAATACATTGTCTTTTGTCTGTCAATGGGGATGGTGAAGAATATGTAACGCTACACAAAATCAATTCTTTACAAAGCGCAGAGAGCAATGCTGTTCTCTGCGCTTTGTATTTATACGGGAAATTTTATAGATAGATAAGCGAATTTTTTTACCGAGCGAGTGGGAATTGTCTTGACACTGCTTCTTTATTTACATTTTTTAACATAATAGCATAAGAAATTCTACATCTTCAAATAAGAAAAAAAAGGTTTTCACCTTTTTCATGACGGGGATGGTGCATTCTGTAGCATTCCGTCGGTAACCGTTGCGGCTACGCGATAGCGCAAACCGTGACACAACCACATTCTGGGAGGTAGAAATGGCAAGCAGAAATATTATTGTCCTGGTCATCATCCTCGCGATTGTGCAGGCCCTGGCGCCCGACGCAATCCCTGGGGGACTTGTGCCACTCGCACTGGTGATACTGGGACTACTCTACGCGATAGTGGCGGTCGATGCTGAGGACTCGACGGCCTACCTGGTCGTTGCGATTGCGGTCGGCGCTGCTGCAGGTGCGGATGTGTTGAGCAACATCCCAGGGGTAGGCGCTCACCTGGACGCCATTGTCGATCCGATCGCCACCGCCCTGTATGCCGGTGTCATAGCCATACTCGTGGAGAGGGGAGTAAACCGCATCAAGAGTTAAAGATGACTGGCGGATCAGCGACCTGTAGCCACAGGTCGTGACACACTAACCTATTCTGGGAGGAAGAAATATGGCAAGCAGGATTATTGTTAGCCTGATCGCCGCTCTGGCGATTATTCAGGGCCTGACGCCCGACGCGATCCCTGCGGGACTTGTGTCCCTCGCGCTGGTGATTCTGGGCCTGGCCTACGCGGTGGTAGCGGTCAGCGCTGATGACGAAACAACCTACCTGATCGTTGCGCTTGCGGTCGGCGCTGCTGCAGGTGCGGATGCGTTGAGCGGCATCCCACAGCTTGGTGCCCACCTGGATGCCATCGTCGATCCAATCAGCACCGCTTTGTATGCCGGCGTCATAACCATACTCGTGCAGAGAATAATAAATCACCTCAAGGGTTAAAGATGACTGCTGGTTCACCTGAAATTGGAAACTTCGCAATAGAGTGGTACACTTTGTAGCTCTTTACGGCTACGTCATAACACAACTAACTTATTCTGGGAGGATGAAATGGTAGTCAGAATTATTGTTGCCCTGGTCGTCATTCTGGCGATTATTCAGGGTTTGGCGGCCGGCGCAATTCCTGAAAATATTGTGTCGATCGCGCTGGTGATTCTGGGCCTGGTGTACGGGGGGATGGCGCTCGACGCTGAAGATGCGACATCCTTCCTGGTCCTTGCGCTTGCGGTCGGTGCTGCTGCAGGTGCGGATGTGTTGAGCAACATCCCAGCGGCAGGCGAGAAACTGGACGCCATCGTCGATCCGATCACTATCGCTCTGTATGCCAGCGTCATAACCGTATTCGCAAAGAGGGTATGGAATCGCGTCTCAGCGTCTGGTGATGGCGGCGGTGAAGAATAGTTAAAAGCTGCACAGAATTTTGTTATATTACAAAGCGCAGAGAGCAATACCGTTCTCTGCGCTTTCTTCATACAGGAGACTTTATGGGAATAGATAATCTGCGATCGGCAATGCCCGACTATGCGCGGGACATTCGATTGAACCTGGGATCGGTCATATCTGCGTCGCGTCTCGACCCGGCCATGGCCTGGGGCTCGGCACTCACAGCAGCACTGGTATCCAAAAATGAACAGGTGATTCAGAACATCGCCGAAGACGCACAGGCCGTCATGGACGAACAACACATAAAAGCCGTGAAATCTGCCGCTGCCATGATGAGCATGACCAATGTATGGTATAAGTTTACCGACCTCATTCGGGACAACGACGTAAAGAACCAGCCACCTAAATTGCGAATGAATGCCGTGTTGACCCACGGCGGTGTCGATCGCGCATTATTCGAAGCGTGGAGCCTCTCGGCAAGTGTGGTAAATGCATGTGGTATTTGCGTCAACGCACACGCATCGCAATTGAACAAACTGGGCATTGACGCACAACAAATCGCAGACATCGCCCGCATCGCAACCGTAATAAAATCAGTGGCCGATACGCTATCCTTTGAAGCACTTTCCAACGGTTAAACATGTCTATACAAAAACGCGCAAAATACGGTGCCGAAGCATTTGAAGGAATCACGGGCAGCCTGCCCCAACCCTTTCCACGCACCATGGGTCCAAACTGTCTGACATACCTCCAGGAAGTCATCACATCGGGCCTGCAATGCGATATGGTTCGGCGTTTTGAAACCGCTTTCGAACGAGAAATGGGCATCAAGCACTGCATCGGCACACCCGGATGCACCGCAGCCCTCAACATACTCGCAGCCGCGCTCAATCTCGAACCCGGCGATGAAATCATCGTATCGCCCATCACCGACTACGGCACAGTCATGGGCCTGCTCAAAGAAAACTACATCCCGGTCTTCCCCGACACCGAACCCGGCACACCGCTCATCAGCGCCCGCACCATAGCCCCCTGTATCACCAACCGCACGCGAGCCATCCTCGCCGTCCATATAACCGGCCTCATCTGCGACATGGACCCCATCCACGCCCTGGCAAAAAAACACGGCCTGACCGTCATTGAAGACGTATGTCAAGCCGTATTTGGCACGTACAAAGGCCGCCTTGCAGGCACCCTGGGCGACGTCGCCGCCTTCTCATTCGATTCCGAAAAAACACTCGGCTCCGACGTCGGCGGCTGTGTCATTACAGACGACGATGAACTCGCCGAACAAATTCGGTTTGTCGGTCAAAGCAGAGGCGGGCAAATGGTTGAAGGACTGGGACGCGTACACGCCGTAAACGGATACGCGCTTCGCATGACCCAATCGACCGCCGCCATCACCCTTGCACAACTCGAAATCATCCGGCCAGACGTTGCGCATATCGACCGCATGATTCGCCTCATCACCGACAAACTCGCCGAAATCCCCGGCATCATCCCACTATCCATACCGGATTACATGGAAACCTATTCCTGCTGGATGGCCGGATTCAGCATCGACCCCAATGCCTTTACATGTGACGCCGAAGCCTTTGCCCAGCAAGTCGCCGAAGCAGGACTCACCGGAGCGGGACTCGGCAAATACTATCTCATGCCCGCTGCACTGCCCTTTTTAACAGACAAAGCCGAAAAACACCGCCATCCCTTCTCCAAACCCCCGGCATCCCACACCTACACTTATGGCGCAAACACCTGTCCCAATGCCCGGGACTTTCTCGACAATTTCATCCGCTGGACCACATTCTGCGAAAAATACCAGCCCGAACACTGCGACCTCGTCGCCCAAATTGTCGCCACCATTGCCGACCAGAACCGAGTCTAACACCCCATGCCACACACATGTTCCCTGAACGCCCGGTATTATCGCGCCCTGCCCATCGACGCCCCCGGCTACGAGTCCATCAGCCTCGAATTACCCGTCAAAAACACCGCCCTCATAGGCCTGCACTGCTGGAACATCGGCTGTCCCGATGGTCCCTCAATCGACCCCAACTACTGCGTGGGCATGGGCTGGCCGCAAGCAACCGCCGAAGCCGCGCGCATCATGGCCGAAGTCATACGCCCGGCCATGGACCTCGCCCGCAAAATCGGAATGCCCGTCTGCCATGTCGAAACCGACTGGATGTCGCATCAGTATCCCCACATCCCCTCCCGACGCAAAGAAACATCACAACCAGAACCCGAAAACCGCGCACAAACCATGCGAAACCGCGCGCACGGCCCGAACTACCTCACAAAATCGCCGCTTGCAAACATGAAACGGGCCGCCATCGTCTCCCCAATACGAGACGAACCCCTCGTCTTTTACACCGACGCACTCGACACCTACCTCAAAACGCGCGGCATCACAACCCTCATCTACACGGGATTTGCAACCGACATGTGCATCCTCGGCGCAGAAGGCGGAGCCAGAGACATGCTCGCCCGAGGATATCAATGCATCCTCATACGCGACGGAACTATCGGCGTGGAAACCCCCAGCACCTATCCCGAAAAATTGGCTACCCGTTACGGCACACACATCTTCGAGTGGCAACTCGGATACAGCACCACCTTTCGAGATTTCATCCGGGCGTTTTCAGCCTGATACTGGAGAAAAACATGGCCCTCACAATATGCCCCTGGAAATACAACAAAACCTGGGTCTATTCCATCACCTATGACGAAGCCCTTGTTGACCTGCACCAATTCGCAATCCCCATCCACGAAGAATACGGCATCCCGGGACATGTAGAAGTCGTCGTCGGACAACTGGGCGAAACGCGCGACCTTGGCAACTCCAGCTACAATGGCTATCGCCACATGAACGCCGACGAACTCAAAGACCTCCTCGCCCGGGGCTGGGGAATTGGCAATCACTCCTATAGCCATGAACTCATACAGCCCGACATGGTTGACCTGGAAATTGGCCGCGCCAAAGACGTACTCGAAGTCGCCATTGACGCACCCGTCGATCTCTACTGCGCGCCCGGCAACAATTCCAACATGTCGGACCACGTCCTCAAAGCCTGTCGCAAATACGGCTACCTCGGCGCAATGAGCCTGACCGACGCCCTCAACCGTCCAAACACCCCCCTCTTCTGGATCAACCGCACGGCATTGCACGAACAGTATTACGCCCCATTCTTCAGCGAATACGACCCATTTCGCAACATCCGCCACGCACAAGCGCAAAACGGCTGGATCATCGATTACTGCCATTGCCCGTTGGAAAAACCCATCCACCCCAACAAAGACTGCTCGCATCCACAACTCAGAAAAAGATTTGAAACCATCCTCACAGAAGGCGGTGACAACGTCTGGTGCGCCGTACCCGAAGAAGCACTCTTCTACCATCAGACCAGACGCCACACACAAATCGAAACACTATCCGACACAAAAACCCAAAAGCGCTACCGCCTCCACCTCAACAACCTGAGTGACCGCGTTACCTGCCGCACGCTCACCCTCCACGCCGATGTCCCCGCCTCCTGGTGTCGCTATCCCAACGTATGGATCAACGGACACCCCCACCTCGCACACCTGATAGAACCGAGAAAATTGCAAATCACGGTCACTGTCACAAACGGCATGGAACTCGTCTTTCAAGACCCGGGCGCCTGAGCGACCTCAGTTATCCACCCTCACCCGGACCCCTCTCTCCCGAAGCACCGGAATATGCTTATTAATCGAAACATCGCTCAGGGGATTATCCCTCAAATCGATCAAACTGTTCTCGCCACGCATTCCCGCATTCTCCACCAGAGGCGATAAATCCGAAACATCGCAATCCCGACCATGCACCCTTTTCAGCCTGGGCAAACCCGACAAAGGAGAAAGATCCGAGACCGCATTGTTATTCACAGCCAATCCACCCAACTCGGTCAAACTCGCCAGCGGCGACAGATCCCAGATCAGATTACTACTCAAATCCAGCCACCTCAACTCGGTCATACCCGACAGCGGCGAGAGATCCGAAACATCATTGGTATAGAGATGCAGCGTTCTCATCCCCGTCAAACCCGACAGAGGAGAAAGATCCGAAATATAGGAATTCCCACTAATATCCAGTACTCTCAGTTCTGTCAAATTCGACAGCGGCGACAGATCAGCTATTGTATTGCGAAAAAGATTCAACTCTGTCAGCTTGACCAAACCCGACAACGGAGAGAGATCCGAAATACCATTGCTATTGACGCGACCACCATTCGTCAATACATAGCCGAGATTCAGCACCGTCAGCTCGGTCGCGTACTCAATCCCCGTCAAATCGCGAATCCTCGAATTCGGAGCTTCAAGACGCGTCAACATCGCCATCTCAGCCGCAGTAATCGCCTCACCCTTCGCCTTGTTCAAAGAATCCTCAATCACCGCACGCAGATTGACATCCGGAATCGTTATACCCTCACCCTTCTTATGAGCACCGGCATCGCACGCGCCATAAACCGCGAGACAGACTGCAAGAATGATCAAAAAATGTCGATAAATCATGGAAACCGTTCTCCAGAAGGTTAGTTATTCACCCTCACCTCGACCCCTCTTTCCCGAAGCGCCGGAATATGCGTGTTCAGTGATGTCTCGCTCAGGGGATTATCCCTCAAATCGATAAAATCCTTTTCCCCACGCAATCCCACATTCTCCACCAGAGGCGATAAATCCACAATATCGCAATCCCAAATATTCAGCCTCTCCATATGGATCATACCCGACAGATGAGAAATATCCGAGACAGCATTGATATTCAGCGCCAACCCCCTCAATTCTGTCAAACTCGCCAGCGGAGAAATATCCCAGATCAGATTATTACTCAAACTCAGCCACCTCAAATTGGTCAAACCCGACAGCGGCGAAAGATCCGAAATCTCGTTGGTATAGAGATACAGCGTCCTCATCTTGGTCATACCCGACAGCGGTGAAATATTCGAAATATGAAAATTCGCACTAACATCCAGCATTTCCAGCGCCGTTAAATTCGCCAGCGGAGAAATATCCCATATTTGATTGCGATGGATGTGCAACTCCGTCAGCTTAGTCAAACCCGCAAGCGGAGAAATATCAGAAATCTCATTGCTATTGATCCGGTTTCCATTTATAAATACATCGCCGAGATTCAGCACCGTCAGTTCGGTCGCGTACTCAATACCCGTCAAATCGCGAACCCTTGAATTCGGTGCTTCAAGACGCGTCAACGTCGCCATCTCAGCCGCAGTAATCGCCTCACCCCTCGCCTTATTCAGAGAATCCTCAATCACCGCACGCAGATTGACATCTGGAATACTTATACCTTCACCCTTCTTGTGAGCGCCTGCGTCGCACGCGCCATAAATGGAGAGACAGACCGCAAGAACGGTCGTGAAATACCGATAGATCATGAGAATTGCCCTCCATTCGCTATATAACCCCATGCAACGGCCCGCCCGATGTCCCGAGAGCCTCTACTTTTTTAGTAATATTGGGATCCTCAACAAGCGGGGGTGCGTGGTGGGGCTTGTGGCGCGCATCAATAATCAGCGACCCATTGCAGCCCCAGTGTTTGTGATCAATAAAACTATCAACACCATAAACATCATGCGAGGGATTGGAACGGGTAAACGCAACCCAGAGAAAATTGTTGAGCGTGCGCGAACAAAACGCGCTATCATCGACAATAAGGACAAGCGGCAAACCATCA